>DATDMO010000410.1:0-2527 GCA_036518755.1 Candidatus Acidiferrales bacterium
CTCCACCTGCCGCCGGACGTGGCCAACGGCATGATTCTCACGCTGGTGAAGAACGTTGTCCCGGATGAGCCTCACACGACAGTGTCGATGGTGGCGGCCACACCCAAACCGCGCCTTGTAAAAGTCGTGATCTCGCCCCAAGGCGAGGAGCCGTTTACGACCGGCGGTTGGAAGCGCAAAGCCATCCATTACGTCTTGAAGCCTGAGATCGGGGGTGTGGCCGGGTTAGTGGCGCCGCTGCTGGGAAAGTCGCCGCCAGACATCCACGTCTGGATCCTCGGCGGAGATGCACCAGCCTTCGTAAAGCTGGAAGGCCCGCTCTCCCTGGGCGGCGCGATTTGGCGGATCGAGCTCACCAGTCCCGTCTGGCCGGCCGCAGATTCGAAGAAGTGAAGCCGGTAATCTATTTTGCCTAGTCTGAGCCGCTAATTGGTATGCCAAGCAGATTGGCTTCCATCGAGCGCCTGTCTGGACGGATGGAAAATCGTCCGTAACATAGCTTCCTTAGAATTGAATCAGGGCGTAGATGCCAACTCGCCCACGCCAGTGGCGAGTCACCATTGGCGTCCTTGGCATCAATCTTGGCTCCGCCATCCAATAGGAGCTGGATGGTTTCTTCGCTGGCGAAGGCCGCGGCACGATGCAGGGCCGTTTCCGCTCTGGTACGGCAATCACGCATAAAGGCAGCTGTTTCGACCGAAGCATGGGTAGCGCGATTTGGGTCAGCGCCGCCATCGAGCAGCACTTTGACGACCAAGTGCTGAGATGGGCGAGTCGACGAGACGGCGGCGTGCAGCGGCGTTTCAGCAGTGTCCGGCGCGGCAAAATTCGGGTTCGCACCGTGTTCAATCAGGAATTGACACAGTCGCCAGTGCCCGTGGAATGCCGCAGGGTTCAGGCCGAAACCCTCGCCAAGTGAGCGGAGTGTTTCACCATTCGATAGCAGGAATCTGATCGCGGAAACATCGCCGTAATACGCGCACCATCGAATCAAAGCTGTGCCGTCGCTTGTTGTTGAGGTGGCAGGATGTCCGTTGGCGACGGACTCGAACACAAGGTCAGTGCGTCCATCAGCGATTCGCTCCAACATTTTCGTTCTCCTCCCGAGGGGCCGTAGTGCAAGAATGCGATCCGGCATCCTGTATGTTAAATGGTGATCACTCAAAACAATGTCGGCTCCCAGCGCTCGAGTAGACTTTGGTGATTGCCAAACCGCCTGAGGCTCGGGAAAAAAGAGCCGAACGATGCTGGCTATAGGACTACATTATCGCCCGAGCTTTTGGGTCGGACTGAGTCCGATCCGGTAGATTAGAAGCGAGCCTCAGGTTGGGAATGGCGGAGCTGATAGATCGAAATGGCACAGGAGTGCACGGACTCGTACGCTTCACGATATGCTTGGCACCGCCGACATTGTTAGAGACGACTTTTATAACTTGTGATGTTCCGCTCGACTCTACAGGATGGTAATCTGCGAACAGTGAACGCCGCTTTCGTATTGGCCAGTCACGTTCGGCGGACGGTCAGCTCTAACAGGTGATGGTCAACGGCATGCCGCACGGTACAGCCCAGCTACAACCGCAGGGATTTAACTTCGGAACTTCAACTTCTTTCCTTTCCCTCTCCGGATTGCGTATTGGTCCTGCCGCGATTTTCGCAACCGTGGGATTGGTCCTCCCCGTGTTTTTCGCGACCGGCTTCGCACACCGCTTCATAACCATCCATCTCGGCACGCAGCGCAACATGGCCATGCCCTGGTTAGCTCTTTACATCGACCACGCGGCGATGTTTGCCGTCTCATTCGTTCTCGTGGCGTGGCTCAGCAAGGGAAGGCCCTCCACCTACGGAGTTCAACCGCCCAAGGGAAAATCGTACGTTTTGCCCGCCATCGCTTGGGGCGCTTTCTTCGGCATTCTGATGACGGTGGTGGACTACCTGCCCAGCATTCTCGCGCACAAGCCGCCGGAACACCTTTCTTTGACGGCCGGAAGCGTTGCCGGATGGCTCGGTTTCCAATTTGTGTGGGTAGGCTTCGGCGAAGAACTTGCGTTTCGGGGACTGCTGCAAACCTTCCTCATGCTGCATTCTTCCGGGCGCGTGCGCCTGGGAAAATTCGAGATGCACGTCGCGGGAGTCATTCTCGCATTGTTGTTCGCAGTGGCGCACATCTCGAATTTCTGGCAGCGGCCCTTCTGGATCGCGCTCGGCCAACAGTTCTATGCCTTCGCTCTGGGCATCCTGTATGCATACTGGCGCGAAAAGTCGGCGAGTCTGGTGGCGCCGATCGTCGGCCACAACGTGAGCGATGGAGTGGAATACTCTCTGATGTTCTTGATGAAATGGGTATGGCAGTAAGTCGTCAGCAGCTGGGGAACGATGATGAGGGTGAAATCGACTGCAGCGTAAGTGGACGGTTTGCACTGTTCACGGGGCAGAATCGTAAGTTTGCGCGAACCGATGATGGAAACTCATGAGTAAAGCAAAAATTTCCGGCATCGCGCCGTTCTTCATCGTCAAGAATGTCCCGGCC
>DATDMO010000411.1:0-6362 GCA_036518755.1 Candidatus Acidiferrales bacterium
GACGGAATCCGGAGTGCTCAGTCCGACAGTGAGCGTTGTGAGGTTGGCAGTGCCAGGAAAAGCCAGCGGCGAATACCAAAAGGGCTGCGGCGCGTACAAGGACAAGCGCCTTGAACAGGCGGAGCAACACCTGCGCAAGGCGATAGACATTTATCCAAGTTATCCGGCGGCATGGGTCGTGCTGGGGCAGGTGTTAGACGATCAGCACAAACGGGATGATGCAAAGCAAGCCTGTTCGCAAGCTATCAAGATTGATCCCACCTACGTCGCGCCGTATCTTTGCCTGGCGGAGTTTTCAGCGACGGAGGATGATTGGAAGCAGGTTTCGAGCCTGGCGGAGCATGCAATGGCGCTGGACCCGGTGAGGAACCCTTATTCGTTGTACTACGCGGCCGATGCCGCGTTCCACCTCAATGACCTCGGGACGGCAGAGACGAGTGCGCTCGCCGCGGTCGCGCTTGACCCCTGGCATCATCTTCCGCAACTGCACCTTCTATTGGCCGAAATTTATGCCGCCAAAGGGGACCCCCGTGCAGAGGCGGAACAGTTGCGAGACTACTTGAAAGTGGCCCCTAATTCAGGGGATGCCGCCGGGGCCCGCAATACTCTTGCACAACTCGAATCACGGCCTGCGACTGCGAAATAGCGGTTGCTTCCTGAGGCGAGCGCTAGTGGTGATAGAAATCCACGCCAGCTTCGTAGAGCAGCCGGCTAGGGCTGCGTGCTGGATTGACGCTCCGCTACGATTTTCCTGGCATTCGCGTAAAGCGCCTTGGCTTGGGGAATCGACTCTTCGGCCTTAACAAGCTGCGGATCGTTATCCAGCTCGACTTTGTAGCCTTCGTTCAACCCAAATAGAGTTGTGAATACCTCGCGCTTAATCTCCCATTTCAGCCAAGGAAGATTTTGCTGGATCTGCTGATCGGTGACGCGAATGTGCTGGTCGGCTAGATATTTCTTAAACTCGGCCATCACCGCATCGTCGACCACGAAGTCCTTGGTCACGTTGGGTTTGTTGCCGAGATAAAAGCGCGCGAAATCTCCCACGCCTTCGGGAAGAGGGTAGAAGATTCCTCGGCGCTCAAGCAGGTCCTCGAAATCATCCGGTTTTGGAGCGGCTACAGCCACATCGGGAGTGATTCCGCCCTGGCCGTATACCTGGCGTCCGGTGTCAGTCAGCTTTACTTCCGGGGCTTTCGGGCGCTGGGGATTGTAGTGGTAGTCGTAGAGGGTCACGTTCTTGTAATTGCGCTGGATAAGCCGACCGCTGGGCGTGTAGTAGCGCGCCGTGGTCAGCAGGAGCGCCGTATTCTCACTCAACGGAAACTGCGTTTGTACCAAGCCTTTTCCGAAGGTGGTCTCGCCGACAATTAGTCCCCGGTCGTGATCCTGAATCGCGCCGGAGACAATTTCCGATGCCGAAGCGCTCTGCCCGTTTACCAGGACGATCAGCGGGACTTCGAGACCCTGATTTCCTCGCGCCGAATAATATGGGCGCTCCGGGGAAGAGCGGCCGCGGTGGGAGACGACGAGCTCGTTCTTGTCCAAAAACATATCCGCCATGCCGACCGCCTGATTCAGCAGGCCGCCGCCATTATTTCGCAAGTCGATGATCAGCCCATCCAGCTTGGATGCATCGAGGTGTTTCAGTGCGTCGGAAAGGTCGCTATCAGTCGTCTCGTTGAAGGTTGAGACGCGCACGTATCCGATTCCGGGTTTCACCATTTCGTAGAACTGGACGCCGGGCCGAGGGATTTCGTCGCGCACAACTGTGACTTCAATTGGTTTCTCCCAGCCCTCGCGGCCTAAAGAGATGTGGACCGCGGTTCCTTTGGCGCCCTTGAGCATCTCGGCCACTTCGGTTGTGGTCAATCCCGTGCACGTTTTCCCATCGACTTTCAGGATCACATCGCCGGGACGGATGCCGGCCTTGTAGGCGGGAGAGTTGACGAAGGGCGACTGAACGACGGTGTTGTTATCCCTTTGCGCTACAACCATGCCGACACCGTAATATCGGCCCTCCTGCTCTTCACGAAAGAGTGCGTATTGTTTCGGGTCGAAGAAATTCGAATGTGGATCAAGCACGTGCAACATGCCCGGGATGGCGCCGTCGTAGATCGCCTTATCGGTATCCACAGGATCGGCGTAGTTCCGCTGGACCACGGACAAGACGCGCGTGAAGCTCTTCACCGAATCCTGGGCGTCGTCGGAGCCTGCTGCCGTGGCCCGCGCCTGCGGCCCGTAAACGAAGCCGCCCAGCAGCGCCGATGCCGCCAGCACGGTAATAAGTAAGACGATACCGCGCGCCTGGGATCCCTCGTTTTGTGGCCGATGAAGCGCGCTATTTGACGCCGGAGATGGTGAGTGTTCCATGCCGCCTCTCTTCGATCCTGATACCGGCAGTATAGCACAGCGCTCTCGGCTGTTTGACAGGTCCGCAGCCCTCTTCTATCATTCAAAAATAGCGCGATAAGGCGCAGGCTCTTCGGCTTCCAATGCTGAGTATCCCCCATCTCATAGTGATCTTTGTGGTCGCGCTGGTGATTTTCGGGCCTGAAAAACTGCCCGAACTGGCGCGGAACCTCGGAAAATTGATGGCGGAGTTCCGGCGCCATACGAGCGATCTTCGCACCACCTTCGAAGGGCACCTGCGGGATATTGAACGCGAGGGCGAGTCCAGAAGGATTGCAGCGGTACCTGCGCCGGTTGCTTCGCCTCCCTCCGCCGAAACTCAGGCGCCTACCTCACCCGGCACCGTACCATCCAAACCGCCAAACGCAGCCGCGATCGCCAGACCAAGTGGAGATTCCTTTCCTGAAGATGTTCCCGATCCAGACCTGCGCTGGAAGGATCCCGGGGACGATCCCTACCTCGCCGGCACGGAGTTCGCCCCGGGAGGCCGACCGGGCGAGCCGCCAGCGCCCGAGCCAGAGAAAAATCCTGAACGAGTAGAAAATGGCGGCACCCGCCACCCCTGAACGCACACCACGCCAGCACGCCGAGGAAGAATCCGGCGCTGCAATGTCGTTCTTCGACCATTTGGTCGAGTTGCGCAAACGCATCATTAGCGCGCTTATAGCCGTCGGAATCGGAATGGTGATTGGTCTGACGGTGGCAAGGCGATTTATCAACTTTATCAGCCAACCGATGTGGGACGCGCTGCGCGCGAATCACATCGATCCAAGTTTGTATTACACGCACCCCGCGGGATACGTCAGCCTGTACATCAGCATCGGCCTTTACTTGGGAATCGCGCTTGCGATGCCCTGGGTGCTGTATCAAGTGTGGCTGTTCGTAGCTCCAGGACTCTACAAGCACGAAAGACGCGCGGTCGCCAGCTTCATCGGATCCTCGATGTTCCTCTTTGTTTGCGGCATCGCGTTTGGATACTACGTAATGCTTCCGCAGGTTTTGACCTTCGTAGTGGCGTTCGCCAACGGAGGCTCGGTCGTAGGCAACATCAAGCCCCTGATTGATATCAATGAGTATTTCGACCTGATTCTGGTGGTGCTTGTGGGTCTGGGAGTAATTTTCGAACTGCCTGTGGTGGTGTTCATTCTGTCGCTGTTCGGAATCGTCACGCCGAAGTTCCTGCTGCGGAATTTCCGCTATGCGCTGCTGCTCATCACGGTGGCAGCTGCGATCGTTACGCCCACGCCAGACGCGACCACGATGCTCATTTTTATGGCGCCGATGGTCGTGCTGTACTTCATCGGCGTGCTCGTTTCCTATGCGGTCCTGCGAAACAAGCGCGCCAAGGAAATCGCGGAAGGGCAGGCACCTTCCGGATGATCCGTCAACACGGAACGCTTTGGGCGGGCGCCGCCGCGCTTGCTGTGCTGATTCTTGTTTCGTGCGGACATGGCGGCACGAATGGGGACGCAGCAGCAGTCTCGTCGTCCTCGGTGAAAGCCGCTGCACCTCCGCCTGCGTCGGGAGGCATCACCTCATCCGATACTGCGCCTTCTGCGTCTGAAACGGGCGGATTCGATGGCCAAAAGGCTTATGGACACGTGGCAAAGCTCGTTGCGTTTGGCCCGCACCCTCCGGCCTCCGATGCGATTCACCGGGTGCAGGACTACATTCGTTCGCAATTGAAGAGTTTCGGGTGCGCGACCGACGAGGATGACTTCAACGCCCAGACGCCGATCGGCACTCTGGCGATGAAGAATATCGTCGCTAAGATCCCCGGCAGCGGGCAAGGGATCATCCTGCTGTTGACACACTACGACACCCTGCGGCTGGATCATTTCGTCGGCGCGGAGGACAGCGGGTCTTCGACAGGGTTGATGCTCGAAATGGCGCGCATTTTGTGTAGCCGGCCCATACGGACCAATGCCGTATGGATCGCGTTTCTCGACGGCGAGGAAGCGCAGGTCGTTCAGGACGGTGTTGCTCAATGGACCGCTGCGGATAGCGTTTACGGCAGCCGTGAGCTAGCGGCGCGCCTAGCGGTTTCGAGCGACTTGAAGCGCGTGCGTGCTGTAATTCTGGCGGACATGATTGGCCAGAAGGACCTCCACATCTTGCGCGAATCCGATTCCACGAAATGGCTTACCAACATCGTCTGGAATACGGCGGCGCGCCTGGGTTACAAGGACATTTTCTTAAGCGGCGAAAATCAGGTTTCGGACGATCACGATCCGTTTCTGAAGCGCGGCGTTCCAGCGGTGGACATCATCGACTTCGCGGATTACGCAACCGCGGGCTACTGGCATACGCCGCAGGACACGCTGGACAAGGTAAGCCCGCGCAGTTTGGCGATCGTCGGCCACGTCATCCTCGAATCCGTTGCAGAACTTCAGAAGCGCTGAAAATCGCCTTCGACTTTGGCGCTAGGCACGGCGCGGGCCGCGCAACACGCGCGCCGGCAGTAGGATGATTGCGGCAATCAGCTCCAGCGCGCCTCCCACAGCGATCCCCAACAAGCGGAACGGCAACAGAAGCAGCCACACAATCGGATACAAAATTAGCGCGAACAGCGCGAGCGGCCAGCACAGGACAAACAAAATGCACCACAAGATAAAAGTAAACATCGCTGCACCTTATAACGGCCAGAGGCGATCGTTTGCAGGTGTCGCTTCACCTGCACTAATGAATACGCCGGAATGCATGCATTCATTTCACATGGGCCAGGCTGGAAAAGGATCATTCGGGGAAGGCGGCCTGAGGAACTATGCTACATTTTCTTGCGCAACGATGCCTACCATCCGCGTGAGCAGTTCCGCAAGCCCCTACAGTGTCCGCTGCGAGCCAAAGGCGCTTTCGCGCGCTGCATCGCTGGTCGCGGGGCTGGGCGAATCCACGGGCATCTTTTTCCTTTCGTCGCCGCGCGTCTGGAGCTACTGGGGGAAAGCGCTGGTAGCGAAAATGCCGGGCGGTTCGCGGCGAAAGCCGATTTTATTTGATGATCGCGAGGCAGCCAAGAATCTGGCCACGGTTGAAAAAATTGCCCGGCAGCTCGTGACCGCGGGCGCGGACCGACACGCCATTCTCGTGGCGGTCGGCGGCGGCGTGGTTGGCGATGTGGCCGGCTTTGCTGCGGCGACATACCTTCGCGGCGTGCGGCTGGTGCACATTCCCACCACTCTGGTGGCGCAAGTCGATAGCGCGATCGGCGGAAAAACCGGCGTGAATTTGCCGGAGGGCAAGAATCTGGTCGGCGCTTTTTATCCACCGAAACTCGTGATCGCCGACCCCGGCGTGCTGCGAACGCTGCCGCATCGCGAGTATCGTTCCGGGCTGTACGAGGTGGTCAAATACGGAGTGATCGCCGACGACAAACTCTTTGAATTTCTCGAGCGACGCATGGACGCGGTCCTACGCCGAGACTCAGCCGCGCTTGCATGGATTATCCCGCGCTGCGTGGCGATCAAAGCGCGCGTGGTCGGCGCCGATGAGCGCGAAAGCGGCCTTCGCCAAATTCTGAATTTCGGCCACACGCTTGGCCATGCGCTCGAGACTGCAACGAAATACCGGCGGTTTCTGCACGGCGAGGCGATCGGCTGGGGCATGGTCGCCGCAACGATGATGGCGCTCGGAGTCGGACGACTCAGCGATTCTGACGCGACTCGCATCATTCGCTTGGTCGCGAGCGTCGGGCCGCTGCCTCCGCTCGGAAATATTCGCGCCTCGCAGCTTCGTCCGATTCTCGCTGGAGACAAGAAAGCGCGCGGAGGACGGGTGCTTTGGGTTCTGCCGCGCCGAATCGGGAAGACTGAATGGGGCATTGATGTGCCGTGGCCCGTGGTCGCGCAGTCATTCAACGCGATGGCTGGCATCGTGACTCGATTGGCGTTGGACTAACGATACGGCGCTTTGTGCCGAGTGGGCGCAGTACGAGGATACGAAGAAAATCTTTA
>DATDMO010000412.1:0-7946 GCA_036518755.1 Candidatus Acidiferrales bacterium
ACGCCACCGCCGGAGCACCGCGTTTTCCGATCGTTGCGAAGAGTTTGCCGCTCATAGTTTCCTCCATTTAGATTTGCCATCCCAGCCGTCAAATGCTAAAAGTTAAAGTCAACTTTAAGTCAAGAGGTCATTTTCAGGAATCCGAGGAAGGGAAGAGATGAAAATAGGAGAGCTTGCCGGCCGCACCGGCCTGAACACCTCAGCCATTCGCTACTATGAAACGGTGGGTCTTCTCGCCGCTCCCTACCGCACGGGCGGCCAACGCCGGTATCCGGATGAGACGATTTATCGTGTGCTGCTCATCCGTTTCGCCAGCGAGATGGGATTCACGCTCGACGAGATCAAACTTTTCCTCAACGGCTTGCGGGAAGACGCGCCGGTCGGGCCTCGCTGGCGGAAACTAGCTCACCGCAAGATCGAGGAGGTGGAGCGGACCATCCAGCGCTCGCAGCAATTGAAGGCTCTGCTCGAACATCTGCTTCAGTGCCGCTGCGCCACGCTGCGGGTGTGCGTCGAAAGGCTAAGCCTAAGCCGGGACCTGAAGCAGTTCAGCGACACACGGCGTGGACGGAAGGCGACGATGCCTTGCTAAAGAACCCGGCGCTCCGTCTAAACCTCGAGAGCGGCGCGCGCGGAATCTAATGGGTGACGGTGGTGAAGCGGCCGTCGACGATGGGATCGCGCTCGTTTTGCTCGCAGTCGGTTTCCTCGATCATGCGATTGAAGTCGGTGACGCGAGTATGAGTAATCACAGCGTGAATGGGCTTGGTCAGCGCGACCGGGTCTTCGACCGTGTAGTCAATTTGCATCGTGGTGTGGTTCACCATGTGAATACGCTCGATGAAGTGAAGCTGTTCGCTCATCGGAAAGAAGAATCCGGAAAGCTCGCCGGTATACAGCCGCTTCCTTGTCCCAATGGTATCGACGACCAGCGTGTCGCCTTCCCAATGCCCAATGGAATCGCCCATAAGCGTGGGCCACATCTCGTCCTTTGGAGGATGCGAGCGGCCGTCGGTGTAGATGTGGCGGATGGCGCCCACGGTGCTGACGAAAGTGGTTTCCTCGGGCGTCACCAGCCACTCAAACATTCCTGGTGAAGAAGTTGCGGGGAAAGGCGGCGCGTTACAGAGCGGCTGATGCGTAGCAGGGGGATGGCTTGGGTCGGCAGCGACGGCGTCGGCGACCTTTTTCCGGATGGCGTCGTACTTGGCCTGATATTCGGGAGTGAACGAAGGCCGCATGGCCGCCGCATACGCTTTCAATTCGCGCTGGCCTTCGGGGCTGAATTGCTGGCCGTCAGACTGCCCGACGAAGGCATCGAGTTCCCAGATGCCCGACCAATCGGGCAGCTTGGCGAAGGCGGCGACACGTTGCTTCGAAGAAGTTTGCGCACGCACAGCGGAGAGACAGCCCAGAAGCAGCGCGAATACCATCGTGGCTAGCGTTCGACGCTTCATGGCGGGCCTCCTCGGGCAGGTAGCTATTTCACGGGAATAGCGGGCCTGCCGATAATCTTGCCGTCCGGGCCGGTGACCGCGAGAACAAGGCCGCCGTGCTGGCCGTCGCGCAACGGATTGACAATAACCGTGACCTTGTCGCCGGGTTTCAAACTTCCCGGCTTCCAGCCCTTGCGCATCAGTTCGACCGGGGCGCCCATCTCGACGCCCCACTCGATAGGCGCGGCTTCGGGGTTGTTGGGGTCGGGCACCAAGACCTGAATCCAGCAGTGGGGATTGGTCCACTGGAATTCTTTCACAGTGCCGATGAGGGTCATCTGGCGCGATTGGTCGAACATCGATCGAGAGTGGTGAGCAATTGCGGGAGGCGCGACAAGAATGAGACCAGCAGCAATCAGAACGGCGAGCGTATTTTTCATCGGCATCAGGAAGCTTTCGACGATTCGCAATGCTTTGCAGCTGGCTTTTGACAGCCGGGAGAGCGTAGCTGGGGGGCTTGATCGTGTCAACTCAGCGGACGAAGAAGAAGTTGCGTGGAGTTGATTGGAACATCCAAGAGAGATTCTTCGCTCCGCTCAGAATGACGGCGCACAGAGCCCGGAGCTCAACGGGGGGCGGCAAGAAAGGAGTTGGCCAAGTCGCGGGTGCGGGCGGCGCAGGCGGGATCGGCGATGGGTGCAGTTTGCGCGGCGTGAAGATATTCGGCGGCTTTGGCGCTGCGTCCTAATTCCGCGTTGAGGTTGCCGAGCAGCAATAGAAAAATAGGATTGCGAGGATAGCGCGTGGCGAGCGGCTCCGCTATTTGCGCAGCTTCTTCGTAATGGCGATCGTAGGTGCGGAGATTCTTCGCGAGATAGAAGCGCGAGTCGACGGCCAGGAACGCACCTCGCTCCATGCCGATCTTCATCTGACGAATCCCGTCTTCTTTGTCGCCGCCGGGAATGCCCATGAAGAAGCGCAGCATTTTGGCGATCCCTGAAAGCGTATCCACGTAATAGTTGTAGAGGCCCAAAGCGGCCGTGGCGTCGGCCATATCGGGATCGAGCTGCAAGGCGCGAAGACACTCGGAGCGCGCAGCAACGCCTGCGTGGGCGATATCGCGCTTCTGATCGCGCAAACTGTAGAGACGGGCTTTCAGGGCGAACCCGATCGCCAGGTAGACGTGCATTTCGGCGGTATCCGACTTGGCGATTTGGGCGCGCGACAATTGAATCGCTTTGTCCGCCAGGGCGAAATATGCGGCGTCTTCGGGCTTTTTACCGCGCTTCCAGGCGTCGAGCATGCCCCACTTGATTTCGCAAGCAGCGCAATACATCTTCCACCACTGCGCTTCGGCTTCGAGGAGATAGCCCACGGGGCTATCCGGCTGCGCTTGCTCAATGCCGCGCGCGGTTGCGACAGCGGCATCGTGATCGCCATTGTAGATTTGATCGAGCGCTTTGGCGGCGTCAGGAGAGAGTGCGATGCCAGCAGCGCGAACGGGAATTACGAGGAACAACAGAGCGAGCGGCCATACCGAAATCTTCGCGAAGAGTCTCACGAATGCCTCAGAGCCAATCCTACCTTCTCGTGTCGTGAAGCGGTGAGAAAACCGCAGACCGCGTAGTGGAGGGAGGCCAGGACAAAGGTCGGACGCGCCGCAGCTGGATTGTTAGGCCTGACGGAGGCGCAGCCGGAGCTGCCGACGGAAGGAAAGTCCGGGATTCGGTTTGCCGCCGGGTTCCGGCCCAGCGTCAGCAACGCCCTGGCGAAAGAACGTGCCGCCTGCCAAGAGGGCCTCAATCGCGGCAATAAGATCGCGTCCGGCGGAAGATTTGTTGACGAATCCCTGGGCGCCCACGTCGCGAATCTCCCCGACGAGTCTTGGCGATTCGTGCATGGTGAATATGAGGAGAGCGGCGCGAAGATGAAGCTTGGCAACCTGCAAAGCGACTTCGAGGCCGCTCATATCCGGCATGGTGATATCCAGGACAACGACATCCGGACTGAGCGATCGTATGGCTTGGAGGGCTTCAACCCCGGTGGCTGCTTCGCCAGAAATTTCCCATTCGGGGCGCGAGCGCAGAATCATGGCACGCACACCCTGGCGAACTACTTCGTGGTCGTCGACGATAAGAATCTTGGCGCGCGTGTGAGATCTCCTTTTACGGACCTCGCCGAGCCACGCAAGCGCTATTATTTTTCGAGCGGCACGCGGACTCGAACGGTTGTTCCACGTTCATCTGAGGACAGCTCCAGCGAACCTCCGAGTTGATTCATGCGTTCGACCATGCCGCGGAGGCCGACTCCCAAGGCATTCGAGGAATCGCTGCCGGGCTTCAGCACGGACGGTGAAATTCCCTTCCCCTGATCGCTCACTTGGAGACAAACCGTCCCATCTTCAAGTCCGAGGGAAACCTGGGCGGTGGGACTTTCGGAGTGCCGATGGACGTTGGTCAGGCTTTCCTGAAGAATTCTAAAGATTGCCAGCTCGGCGTCGCGGGAAAGGCGCCCGACGTTCCGGTCGATATTGCAGGCGACCTGAATCCCGCTCCGCTTGGAGAAGCCTTCGATATACCAGGGTATCGCGGAGCGCAGGCCGACCTCCTCGAGCATGGGAGGATAAAGAAGATAGGAAATCGTCCGTACCTCTTTCATGCATAGATCGGTCATGCGAATGCATTCCTGGATCTGATGGTCGGAATCGGCGCCCAGAGAGTCCAGGCCCATTTTCAATGCGGCCAGGTATTGGCCCACACTATCGTGAAGCTCGCGGCCGAGGCGCCGGCGTTCTTCATCCTGCATGCGCAGGAGATGGCCGGATAATTTGCGCAGGGAGCGTTCGGACTCCTGCAGCTTACTTTCGGCTTGGGTTCGCCGATCGACTTCTTCGCGCAACTCCTTGTTGCTATTTCGGAGAGCCTCGAGCGCGAGCATGCGTTCGGTAATGTCGCGAGTGATTTTGCTAAACCCCTGGAGATTTCCGGAGGAGTCACGCAGGGCGGTAATGACCACGTTGGCCCAAAATCGCGTACCGTCTTTGCGCAGCCGCCAGCCTCCTTCGTCCTCGAAGCGGCCCACCTCGGTGGCGACCCGCAGTTCCATTTGAGGTTTTCCCGCTCGAAGGTCTTCCTCGGGATAGAAGATGGAAAAGTGTTTGCCGATAATTTCGGAAGCTTGATAACCCTTGATTCGCTGGGCGCCGAGATTCCAGGTTGCCACACGCCCTTCGGGATCGAGCAAGAAAATGGCGTAATCCTGCACGCTCTCCACGAGCAGGCGAAGCTGCTCTTCACTCCGATGAAGAGCCAGTTGTGCCTCGAGAGCCTTGGCTTTTTGCTGTAACTCCGCAATGGATCGAAGGCGGTCTTCCTCACTCGAAAGCATTGCGTATCCTTCAGCCGGAATAACGGCGGCGTGTTCATCGCAAATTTTCATGAAAAGCTCTTTGCGCGCGTGATCGCTAAACTGGTCCATCGGGTAGGCGCAGCGCAGAGAGAAAGAAAGGGTTTTTGAGAGCCGAGTCCAAAGACGTTCGAGCGCGAGGGCGGCCTCGGGCTGCCCATTCGCCAGCAGAAGGGCCACCATCTCGCCAAATGCGACCACACGAAGGCTCTCGTCTCCGGCCTCCTTCCGTGCCCGCAGCACGCGCCCGCCGATGATTTCCTCGAAGAGGGCAGGATCCGGCATGCCGTCGATCATGAAGCTGGATAGAGTTGCGTTTGCGTCGAGCGGTATGTAGCGGCCATGCGCCGCTGCGGCGCTCACGTCGATCCCTTTGGCTTCGAGGCGGCGCGCGAATTCTTCACGATGGGCCTCGGTCGCGATCAGGAGAGCGGTATCGCCGGCCCTTAGAGCCGCGCCGATGAACTCGACAAGCGAGTCCAGGAAGGCCGAATCGTCCCCGTAGAACTGCACGACGTGATCGTGGCGGCTTCTTTGGTCGTGTCTTATTTTGGGAAGGGCAGGTGGCATGCTCGTGGGCGCCTTGCTCACCGCGTTCATGATTACTCCGATCGAGGCACCCCGAGATCAGGGTTCCCGAGCTTGCAACTTGCGAATTTTGGCGATTCCTAGCGAAAAGTCCAATACAGCAAACCCTGTAACCTGAAAGAATTAAAATCGATGGTGACGGCGAGATTCCGCGAAGAAGCTTGGTGCGACTGAAGTTGATCCAAAAATTTTGAATGGCCAAGGCCCGGGCAAATCAGGCGCTTACGCTCGAAGCCCCAAACGTCCGTCGCTGCTGAAAGCATTCGCGGCAGTAGACGGGGCGGCCTTGCGTCGACTTGAAGGGCACGGTGGTTTCTTTTCCACATTGCGAGCAGACCGTCTTCGTTTCCACCCGCTGGATGGCAGGCGCCGATTCACCACCTTGCACGCGAATCGACTTGCATCCCTTGCAACGCTTGGGCTCATTCTTGAAGCCTTTGTCCGCGAAAAACATCTGTTCGCCGGCGGTGAAAACGAATTCAGCCCCGCACTCGGCGCACTTCAGGACCTTGTCATGGTATTCCATACGCTGCTCCGGGGGCCGTGTTCGCACAGAGCAAGCAGTGTGCAGTTCGCAACCGGCGAAGGATGAAGTCTCGCGGATGCCCGCGATGCTCACCCTCCCGCCGGCATCGAACTGCTTCAGGTTTTCCGGTGGTGGCTTCCTTAATCCAGCTCACGCCGCTGCTTCTTACGGAGACGCTTACGCGAGAGAGCCTGCTTGGCTCGACGCTTCTCACCAGGTTTCAAGTAGTAACTGTGCTTCTTGATTTCCTTGATGATGTCCTCCGACTGCACCTTGCGCTTGAATCGCCGGAGCGCGTTTTCCAAAGATTCGCCCTCTTGAATAACTACTTCCGCCACGCGTATTCACCCCCGTCTCTCTGTTTGAATTGGACTTGTGGATTTGAACTCGAGTAACCGGAACCGCTAAACCGGCTATTGCCTCATCCTTCTATCGGAGGCTATCCCTCAAGTCAAGACATAAATTGTACACCAGGGGTGGCGGCCCACGGGCGCTTCGGCGCGCGTAAATGTGGGTCGCGGAAGCTCATCCTCGGGTGCGAAAGACGCCCTGATGAACTGCGCGAACGAGTGCTGCTAGAATGGTCGGGGCGCGCAGGGAAGGGCTGCGGCGCATTCGAAAATGCCAATGATGCGCGATGTAATTGGAGTGCTGCTGGCCGGCGGCCAGGGCGAGCGGCTTTGGCCGCTTACGCGCGACCGCGCCAAACCCGCCGTGCCTTTCGGGGGCGTTTACCGGATTATCGACATAACCCTTTCCAATTGCCTGAATAGCGACTTGCGCCGCGTGTTTGTGCTGACGCAGTACAAGGCGCTGAGCCTGAATCGACACGTGCGCCGCGGCTGGTCTTCGCTGATGGGTTACGGCGATTTCATTGAGGTGCTGCCTCCGCAGATGCGCGTCTCGCAGCACTGGTATCAAGGCACGGCGGACGCCGTGTACCAAAACATTTATTCGCTGGGAAGCGAGCAATCCAATTACGTTTTCATTCTTTCCGGCGACCACATCTACAAAATGAATTATCAGAAGATGCTGGAGCAGCATCTGGCCGCCGCGGCGGACGTAACCGTCGCGACCATCGAGATGGACGCCGCCGAAGCCGCGGGCCAATTCGGGGTGCTCGAAACCGACCGGTTCTGGCGAATCGTGGGATTCGAGGAGAAGCCGGCCAAGCCCAAAGAATCGGCCTTACATCCCGGGAAAATCAACGCGTCGATGGGGGTCTATCTCTTCAATACGCAGCTTCTGGTGCCGATTCTGATCGAGGATGCCGAGAACCCGTCGTCGTCGCACGATTTCGGGAAGGATATTTTGCCGCGCATCCTCAATAAGTATCGCGTGTTTGCGTACAATTTCCGTGACGAAAATAAGAAGGAAACCTCGTATTGGCGCGACGTTGGAACGATTGACGCGTATCACGAAGCCAACATGGACCTCGTAGCGGTGAGTCCTGTGCTGAATCTTTACGATCCGGGCTGGCCGTTGAACACCTGGCAGCAGCAATATCCGCCGGCGAAATTCGTGTTCGCCGATCCGGAACGCATGGGCGTGGCGCTGGATTCGATCGTATCGGGCGGGTCGATCATATCCGGCGGGCGCGTTTCGCGCTCGGTGCTCGGCTATGACGTGCGTGTGAACAGTTATTGTGAGGTGGAGGACTCGATCGTGTTCAACCACGTGAATATCGGGCGGCACTGCCGCATCCGGCGCGCGATTATCGACCGGCATGTGGACCTGCCCGAAGGCACCGTGATCGGCCACGACCTCGAAGCGGACCGCGCGCGCTACTCGGTTTCACAAAACGGCGTGGTTGTGGTGGTCCGCCCCGAATCCATGATCGAAGAGCCGGAATGATATGCGCGGTGCGCTCATTCGAAACATCGCGCGCTGGGTTCTGTTGCTGCTCGCGCTCGTCTTTGTCGCGTACGACGCGCCGCAGACGTGGCATAATTACTCTAGGTGGCGCCTCGCTCTTCCCCCCGATTCCGTGG
>DATDMO010000413.1:0-8386 GCA_036518755.1 Candidatus Acidiferrales bacterium
CGTCCTAGAATCGCTTTAGTACGACCTCTCCGAGGAGGTAGGCACCGTTGCAACTCGACGACCGCATGAAGCAGTTGTTGCGTGAATTGGGACACGCGATCAACGACAGCGTGTCGGACTCCGAGCGTATCGCCGAGGCCATTGCCGGTGTTCGCGCGGCTGGATTCGATATTGTGCTGAAGCTGGATGCCACGATCGGACTGGCGCGACGGACGGGTCAAAGCGCGCGAATGACTTCGCAGGACCGCCGTTTCCTCGAGTCGCTTCACATACGGGTGGATGAGGAAGCGATGCAAGAGGAAGAAGTGGAATCCAAGGTCGAAATCACGGCGCAAGACATCAAGTTTTTGAAGTCCTTGAAGATTTCTTTCGATGAAGAACTATAAGATCCTCGCAGCTTCGTGCGTGGTTGCTGCTGGTCTGGCGATTTCAGCCGGTCCGGCGAGGGCACAAATCGGCGAATCGATCGTAGCCGCGCCTATCGTGACGAAAATCATCAGCACGATTACGCCAAAAGGCGCGCCGAAGGGCGCGAATTGGGTGAAGGCTGAAGTAGTCCACGCCGATGCGAATTCGATTATCGTCCGCGAGCAGGCGAATGAGATGGCCATTCACACCTTCAATTTTGCTCCGGAGCTAAAGGACAAAATGCAGGCGATCCTGGATAAGGGTGGCTACCAGTACGGCGACAAGGTGGACATCCTGTATCAGCCCGGCCAAACCGTGGCGCTACGGATTCACGGCAAACCTTCCAAGCCTCTCTGACCCTTCAGCAATTTCCGTCGCTAGGACGAGCAGGCTGCCGCACCCCATGTGCTTCTAAACGGACCTGCTCGGCGCTGCGCGATCGAAGAGAGGTCCTTCGACTGCGTGGCCCGGCGCTTCGCGCAAACGCAAAGACACGGGCCACTCCGCTCAGGATGACGAGCGCCGTGGAGAACAACAGGGCAGGTGGCACCGCTGTGAGAAGCGGAGTGTGCTAAAACTGCAGTATGGTTCGGCCGCCTGCCGTTGCTGGACGCTTTTATCCGGGGGAGGCGCGCAAACTCTCAAGACAAATCGAGGAATATTCACCGCGCGAAACGAGGCAAGTGCGAGCGCTCGGATGCGTGGTGCCGCATGCCGGATACATGTATTCGGGGCATGTTGCGGGAGCGGTTTACTCGTCGATTGAAATTCCGTCGCGCTGCATTCTGCTAGGTCCGCGGCATTTTCCGCAAGGACAGCCCATGGCGATCCTTACCGAGGGAAGCTTTGCGACTCCGCTGGGCGAAGCGCGGATTGATGAGGAATTGGCCGAGAATCTGGCCCGGGAATGTACGCTGCTTCGCGAGGATCCTGTTGCACATGCCAGCGAGCATTCCCTGGAAGTGCAGATTCCATTTTTGCAGCAGCTCCGCGGGGATTTTCGATTCGTGCCGGTCGTGCTGGGGACCGACCGCTACAGCGCCATGGAGGAATTGGGGCACGCCGTGGCAAGAGTGGCGGCGTCCCGGAACGATCGAGTGCTGGTAATTGCCAGCACTGACATGAATCATTACGAAAGCGACGCAATCACGCGAGCAAAAGATAGACGTGCGATCGAGCGCATTCTGGCCCTGGATGCGCGCGGGCTTTACGACACGGTGCGAGGCGAAGAAATATCGATGTGCGGGTACGCGGCCACGGTGGCGATGCTGACCGCGCTGCGCGATCTAGGCGCGAAGGAAGCGGCGCTGATTCGCTACGCGACTTCCGGCGACATCACCGGCGATCATGAGGAAGTTGTTGGCTACGCTGGTATCGTGCTCCGTTAGCAGGTTACGCCGGGTCGAAAGTGTTTTGCGGGGCTCAAAGCTCAGTCAATCGTGAGCGTGACAGCCACGGAGCGTTGAATTGAGCCGCTCGTCGCGGTGATGACGACGTTCGAGGTACCAGTAGGACCGCCGCCACCGTTGTTGTTGGAGCTCCCGCTGCACCCCGCGACGAATAGAAGCCCAAGAGCAACTGCGGCGAACACCGCGGAGGACTTTCTCTTGCCCTGCCGATGGCTCAGAAGAAGAATTGCGCAGAGCGCGCAAAGGGCCAATGGGACCGCCGTGCGTGAAGTTCCCGACAGTCCGGCGAAGCTGGTTGGCCGATTCGCGGGAGCGAGCATGGCGGAAGAACTGGCCGTGAAGGTGATGGTGCTGGATCCGCTGCCCATCACGGTGGATCCCGAGCAGGTAACACCCGAGGGCAAATCAGAGCAAGCGGGCGTAACGGTGCCAACAAAGCCGCCGTTCGCTGTAACGGTCAATGTTACGGTGCCAGTAGCGCCCCTGGCAACCGTAACCGCGGAAGGACTAACCGACAAGCTGAAATCGGCGCCGCCGGTGGAGCTGGTCCATGCCGACGGAGCGTTTACCAAATTTGCGGCGTTGACGGAACCGAGGCCAGTGGCCGCATCGTAGCCGGCGCCGGCGTCGAATCCGGCAAGCACACCAACGGGGTTGCCTCCGCTGGTGCAATTCGGACTGCCATTCACACAAGGCATGGCGATGGTGCCGCTGGTGACGTCATTGAATATGCAAGTGGCGGCGGGCGGACCGTTGGTGTTGCACGAAGCGCTCTGGGCGGCGAACAATGGATATAGCACCTCGTTCGCATTGCCTTGCGCCCCTTCCGCTTTCTGGTCCACAAGCGCCATGATTCCGGCAAAAGCCTGCGTGGATACCGAAGTTCCTCCGACGCCCACAAAGGCTCCAGTGGAGAGATTGCAGGCGGCGCTCGTGTTGGCATTCGGACCTTGCTGATCGCGTTCGCAGATGACGTAAAAGCTGCCGGAGATCAAGCCGTCGCCGGCAAAGAGGGAAACGTCAGGGAGATCGCGGGTGAGGTCGCCGACAGGCGTCACACCCACTTGATACGAAGGCTTGGGATATCCACCGGTACAGCTCGATTGGTTGACCCCGTCGGAGACGGTGCAGTTGCTCGCGCCACCGGAGGCCCCCACCGGCAGTGTGAAATCGACACCAAACTGATTTTGTGTAGCCTGTACGTTGTTGCAGAACGTTGTAGGGTTCGCGAAACCGAAAACGGTGGCGTAGACGACGACATTGGTGCAGGTATCGTTCCATGTGGTTTCGGGAATGTACGACTTGGCAGAAGCCTGCGTGCCGCTGGTGTTGGTGCTATTCCAAAATGTGTTCGCATTGGAGAAATCGTCAAAGTCCGTGCCGCCCACAGCCACATTGAAAGGGGTGGAGGCGATTCCGTTCACTTCAAGGCCGAATTGGGCGGGTCCAGCGGGGAACCCATTGATTTGGGTGACGTCGCAACTGGCCGAACCATTATCTCCGGTGGACACGAGGACGGTGATTCCCTCCGCGGCGGCCTGCTGCCACATGGAGTTGTACATGGCATTCTGGGCGGTCCCTATATCCAGCTCGCAGGCTCCGAAACTTTCGCTGAGGATGGGCGGCGGAGGGTTTTCGCTAATGATGAAGTTCGCGGAAAGATCGCCACCAAATGTTGTGTTCGTGGATTGCGAGACAACCAAGTTGATGTTGGCATTTCTGGCCACGGCGCCGGCCCATTCGACGTCCAGCAGGGCTTCAATCTCGTCGCCATTCACATCAATCCCTGGATCAGCGCCGTTCACAGTGATCTTGGGATCCTTCGCGGGCAGTCCGAAGACGCTTCTGAAATCCCGAATGTCTTGGATATTGATGTTGCTATCGGTGACGACGGCGATTGTTTCGCCGGTGCCGTCAATGCCGGAGTTCCAAAGCGGGAGAACATTATAGATTGTAGCGAAATCGGCGGGGCCGAGGGCAAAGCTCGTATTGTTCTGAGTGTCGGTAAACGTGAACTGAGGCATGGCCAAGCCGCGCGTTGATCCAAGTGCTGACGCTGCTCGCGGGCGAATTGAGCGGCTCATGCGCCTCGGGAAGAAATTGTGAAGAGAGCTGAGGCCAGCGACCACCGGAGTGAGGGCGGTTGGGATTGCGGGGTCATTGACATTCGCCCAGTGGTGGACGCCATTGACCACGAAACTGTGAATCGGCGTGTGGAATGCTTCTTGAACCTGAGCTGCGTCGCCCGAAAATTCGATCAGCATGCGACCTTTGGAGACGTTGTTGACTTGAAACCCATGTGATTGGAGCCAGGAAGTAACGGTCTGGATATCCTGATCTGAGGGGCCGAATTCGCTGCCGAATTGGTCTGGCGTGAGCCACCTGTGGTAATTGGGCGAGGACTTATCCTGCTGCTGCGCCATCAGCGTCTCGAGAGCGGTCTCGCGTTCGGCACTGCGCTTGAGAACGAGTTGCATGCGTTGCATGGGGAGGCTGTAGGGTGTGGCGCCGCGGTCGAATTGAGGGCGGGCCAGCGGATGCGTATTGCCGTGCAAGACGGTGAGTTTCGTTTCGTCCACGGGCTGGGTGATGCGCACGCGGGCGCTGGGTACCTGTGCGAAGCAGGCAGCGGAAGCGAGAAAAGAGAGAGCGGGAATGGCCAGCAGCCTGGCTGCAAGAATGGGTTGAGTTCGCATGTCGGATATGTCCGATGCTAGCAAGTTCAAAAAAGGATGGACGAGAAGTGCGAGCGGGGTTGCCAAACTCGTAACCTGAGGGAGCGGGCGGCGGAATCGCCGGCCATGGTTGCGCGAAGGAAGTGGCGAATGGGAGAAGAAGCCAAAGGCTCCACTCCCTTCGGGCGGAAGCGCGTGAGAATCATGACGATCGGATGTGCGCAGGGGCAGGGATGCGCCTTGCTATCGGAGAAAGGGTGTCAACGGGACGCGCGGATACGGGCGGCGAGATCGTGAGCCTTCTCGCGAGCGATGTTGATGAAATGGTCGTCGGCGGCAAGCTGGTCCAGAGAGGCGAGGAATTTTTGAGGCTCGATGAGGAGATTGCGGTCATAGTCCTTTTGAACTTGGAGGAGGACGTCATTCACGCCGAGCCGGTCGTAGCGCATGGCGCGGCGGAGATCGGAGAGGTCGCTTTGCTGGCGCGCGAGACCTTCGAAGACATCGAGGAGCTGGTTGGCATCGGAATCTTGCGTGTAGTTGAAACTGACGGCATGAGTTACAGCGCCGAGTTGATACTGGAACGTCTTTTGACCGAGATTGGCAATTCTGCGGTGCATTTCAAGGTCGATGCCATCGAAATCGTGAAGTTTGGCGGCGAGGGCAAAGATTTTCTGGGCGACTGAGAGATCGACCTCCATGGGTTGAGGACTGGGATCATCGCTGAGCTGCCGGATGTCGTACGTGCCGGCGCCGGACTCGTTTATTTTGATTTCGACGAACTCTGGATAGCTGGACTTGAAGATTTTGCGAAAGGTGATCGTGGCGCCCGAGGCTGCGGGCGGCAGCGCGTGCGCTACGGAGGCAGCGAGTAAGAGCAGGAAAGGTCCAAGAACGGCCGCCTTTCGCGCAAGCGCAAGGAGGTCGGTTCCCCGCCGTGCTGCCAAACATCCAAGCCGCACTACGCCACCTCGACAGTTGAGTACCGATGCTGATGACTGTAAATCTCTCGACGCCCAAAATGCAACAGGTCAAGCGCGGACTAGCGGACTAAAGGAGCCCGGGATGCGCGAGGTTTACCGGAGGCGGCAGCGGAAACGCGCCAGCGCAGCGAGGCTTTTGCGATGCGATCCCGAGCTCGAGCCGCCTGCGCATGGCAGAGAGCGACGGCGAGCGCGTCGGAGGCATCCGCAGGCTGAGGACAATCGGGAAGATCGAGAAGCGATCGGACCATCTGCTGGATCTGTTGCTTGGAGGCTCCGCCGAAGCCGGCCACGCTGAGCTTGACTTCGCGGGGCGAATAGCTGTGGGCTGGAATCTGCGCCTGTGCGGCGGCGAGCAGCACAACGCCCCGCATCTCCGCGAGCTTCAAGGCCGTGTGCATGTTGAGGGCGGTGAAAACCGACTCGACGGCCACAGCGTCCGGGGAGAATTGCTCGACAAGGCCGGAGATGAGGAAGTGAATTTCGCGCAGCCGAACGGCAAACGTGGCGCGCGATGGCAACTGCAATGCGCCAAACCGCATGGGGCGGGCGGCAGAGCCGTCAATTTCGATCACGCCGTAGCCGGTGGCGCCGGTAACGGCCGGGTCCACGCCAAGGATGCGAAGCTTGCGGCCTTTTTCAATTGTAGACGTCCGGTCAGGAGGCATCGTGCCGGCACAAGTGTATCGCGGGCCGAAAAGCGGGGAAGGAATTTCTTAGGGAGTTGTTCGCAGCGCCCAGCTACGGATTTGAACCGGCGGCGTCCAGCATGGCAGGGGTGAGGTCGAGCGAGAGGCGAACAACGCGGTCTTCGCGCGAGATCGTTGTTTTGTTCACGAGGGCTTCGAGGAGCGAGATTTGCGCAGGAGTCATTTGGCGGCGCGTTTTTGGGTCGGCGAGGGCGACCGGCCCGAAAATGCGCAGGCTATCGAGAAGCGTGACCAATTCGATTGCGTTCTTCATGGAATTGCATTCTGCGTCGAGGGCCAGATGAATCAGATCGTGGTCGGGGCGTCCGGCCAGCGCAAGGCCCTGTACGCTGCGCGCCAGACTCTGAAACTGCGGGGAACTGCGCAGAGATTCGTAAAACTGGGGCGGGAGATTGTCAGTGCGGGCGACGGCGAATATTGGAGCGCCGGCGACGCGATTGATGCGCGCCTGCATGGCTGGATCGAGAGGCGACGGAGTGAATGCGGGTAGGAAGCTGTCAGCGTCCTGCCCGCTGGAAATGGCAATGCGGTTGGATGAGAGAAACTCGAATGAAACCGGCGGGCTGCCGGGCACTTTGTAAATCGAACGGGAGTTGTGCGTGACAACACGCCCGGTGCGGAGCGCGTATGCCTTGATTTTGGATTGGTCGAAACGTCCATCGGCGATTGCAACAACGCGAGTTTCCGTGATATCAGCGGAAGAGGAGATTGCGGGCCAAAGGGCGATGACTGCCCTGTCAAGATCACGCGTGTAGTCAAAGCCGGTGTCGCGGACAAAATCCTGGTAGTCGCGGTCGGGCTGCGGCCCGGCCTGGGTGATGCCGAGAATGGCGGCAAGGGGAGAATTTTGCAATCCGCGGAGGGCGGTCGCGTCAATATAAGCGATGGCGGGAGCATGGGGTGGAAGCATGGTGAGAATGTTTGGGGCAAGCGCGACTGTTGCGGGCGGAGCTGCGCGTCTCGCACGATACAGGTAGACCGCGCCGGCGATCACGGCAATGGTGGCGAGGAGCGCAATCAGCAGCCGTTTTTTTTGAGGAGAGGTCACGAGAGAAAGAGAAAAGTAATTGTCCAGGGCGATCTAGTGTACTGGCTGAGGCCGCGATTGGGTGCATGAAAAGAGAAGCAACCTGGAAAGCGGAAGGCGCGTCCAATGTATACATCCAACAATTGAGCGGCTGAAGTGTAGGTGAATCGAGGTGTGTGGGGCGAGAAGTTTGGCGTCGCGCTGCGTGATAGGGCATGGTATAGTTAGGCTGGTCTTTTTAAGTTGAGTAGTGGCAATGGTCTGGCAATGGTTTTGCTTGGTTGGGGAAGTCGCTTGCAATTTTAGTTCCCGCGTGATATTTTTACTCGGTTTGCGCGGGGCTGGCGTAGCTCAGTCGGTAGAGCATCTGATTTGTAATCAGAGGGTCGGGGGTTCAACTCCCTCCGCCAGCTGATTTTGAGGGGACCGAGATTTTTCGGTTTGTGATACGGACGGATTCCTCGCGAGAAAAGCGAACAGGGCTGGTGTCTCTGGACACGGCCCTTTTCTGCGTTTGCGGAGCACCCCCGTACGGTAGTCCGGTTGAGATCTGATTGGATTAGCGGGATACGATAGCTGTGTCCTGGATGCATTTCACCGAGCTTTGATTTGACATTCCAGTGCATCGCGGGACGGGTGGGTGAGTGGCTAAAACCAGCAGACTGTAAATCTGCCGCTCCTTGCGGGCTACGGAGGTTCGAATCCTCCCCCGTCCACCAGTTCTCGCAGGGTTCCGTTTGGGAGTCCAGAACCGGTTCGGGCCTGGGTAGCTCAGTTGGTAGAGCGCGTCCTTGGTAAGGACGAGGTCACCGGTTCAATCCCGGTCCCAGGCTCCATATTGGAGACGCGCAGGGCATGAGCGGGGGTAACTCAGTGGTAGAGTCTCTGCCTTCCAAGCAGATGGTCGCGGGTTCGAGCCCCGTCCCCCGCTCCATAGCATGTGGTTTTTGTTGGCAGCTTGGATGACACGACGGGGAATTGAAGGAGTCGGGCGCGGCGCTGCCGCGAAGTCTTAATGCGAGGGTGAAGAGAGATGGCGAAGGAGAAATTCGAGAGGGTCAAGCCGCACGTGAACGTGGGGACGATCGGGCACATCGACCACGGGAAGACGACGTTGACGGCGGCGATCACCAAGGTGCTATCGAAGAACAACCCCAAGGTGTCGTTCCGGGCG
>DATDMO010000414.1:0-25628 GCA_036518755.1 Candidatus Acidiferrales bacterium
CCGGGAGAGGACCAATTGCGGCGGCCGCGGTTTCCTGCGGACCAAGGCTCGCGAATTTAATTGGATGCCGAGGCGCTCGGCTAGCGGACGCGCAATCAACTCTGCTTGGTTGTAGCCGCGCTCCCGGCGCCGGTCCACGTGCAACGGGATAGGCACGACAACATCGACGCGCCACTCTCCCGGTGCGCGGGCGACTATCTCGGCCAGGCGCTCCGCGAACCAATCACCCAGTCGTGTCAGTTCTTGATATTTGAGCAAGAGAATCGCTTCGCTAAGCCCCTCGTCGTAAAACGCGAAGCTGCGCGCGCGATCGAAAGCGTAGAAACCAACGCGGCACAGCCGGCAGAGCGGCTTCTCCACGCGCCCCACGCCCGCCGCCGTGAACGGGCGCCCGCAACCGGCACACATCGGCTCATCAATTTTCTTAAATCCATCCAGACATTTTTCACAGATCGGGATGCGACTGGCATTCGTCAGCAGCTCACCGCAAATGCGGCACGGGCTGGCAAACACCACCGATGCGAGCGCGCCGAAGGCGTCTTTCAGGATCACGGAGATTGCTACATAAAACCGCGAAATCTGGCGGGACCTTACCCCAGATCCTAAGCAGAGGGAAAGAGACGATCGTCTCTACGGGAGGGCCCAAAACTGGAGCGTCCGCCAGCTAGGCAAGAGCCGTGAAAGAGGCCTAGAGCTGCCCGTTTTCCTTCTTTTCCTGGCAGCTGATACAGTAGCGGGTCCAAGGCACGGCTTCCAAACGTTTCTGCTGTAGTTCCTGATGGCAGGAAACGCAATCACCGAACGAATCATCCCGGATGCGCGCCAGCGCGTCGTCCACCAACTGCAGCAGCGACCGTTCGTTGTGTGTTTGGCCGAACAGAAACTCTTTGGTATAGGAATTAGCGGCCTTGTCGGCGAGATCCACGGTTGGATCTTCGTCCGCCTCGCGTCCTTCTTGCTGCGTGCGTGCGATGGTACGCAGCAATTCCTCGCGGCGTGCCGCTAGTTTCTTCTTGTAATAGTCGAGTCGCTTCTTGTCCATGGTCTACGTCCTACTGCGGACCTAATGGCTCATCCAAATCCGGCGATTCTAAACGTCCGCACTAGCCCTTGTCAAACAAGCATCGTCGCAAATCCTTAAATCCTGCCCGCCTGCCTGATCTTCATGCGGTTTCAAGTAGATGCTTCACACAACCAAAAGGATTCCAGTTGGTTCTCGGGGCGACGGTAGTCACGGCCCTGCTTGCTTTGGGAAAATGTAGTGGATGCCTACTGCAGCCAAAACCAGCACCGCAGCCGCCAAAACGCTTCCCTCCGGCCCCACCGTTCCACCGGTCAGCCACGCCGGCCCGTGAAACGATGCATTCATCAAATGCCCCTTCAACACCACGCCGCTATCCGGCACTCCGTAAAAATATGACTCGCCCCAATCCCAGGCGCCGTGCATGCCAATCGCAAACCACAAATTTCCGGTACGCCAAAGCGTGAACGCCGCCAGCAGGCCAAACGCTCCGGCCATTGCCGCTCCGAATTTTGCCTCGCCCTTGTTCCCCAAATGCAGAGC
The DNA here is from genome assembly GCA_036518755.1 of Candidatus Acidiferrales bacterium. Classification (GTDB taxonomy): domain Bacteria; phylum Acidobacteriota; class Terriglobia; order Acidiferrales; family UBA7541; genus Palsa-295. The sequence continues at coordinate 1,565 of DATDMO010000414.1, forward strand.
GCCAAACACAACGGCCAGCAAGACCGCCGCCGGCCAAAATCCGATTCCCGATGCAAGCGTCGCCTGCATGTACCCGCGAAAAGAGAATTCCTCGAAGAAGGCAACTAAAGTGAAGCCGGCCAAGTAGAGCAGGCCGTAGCGCACCGCATCTCCTCCGGTCAGCGCTCGCCCTCCGAATGAAAACGCATGGCTCGCGGCCATCAGTCCCATAAGGACGCTCAGCATCGCGAAGCCGTATGGCGCGCCTTGCCAGAATCTCTTGCCAAACGCCGCGCGTGACGGCAGCCCATAGTCTGCCCACGACCGGTTTTCAATTCTCGTCATTACGCTTAATGTGAGCACTAGCGCCAGGGCCATCATCCCTTCGCTGAAAAATAGGGCCAACGGTCCCCCGCCCCCAATCCAGCCGCGCACGTGCGGCACGCGCGTCATCGCGCCCAGGATCACCGTCAAGAGTGCCAGGAATATCGCGATCGCCAATGCCAGGCGCCAACCCGCGCGGATTCCGTTCGACCCCATGAATGTCCGGTGCATGCCACCTTGCGGTGGCGCGCTGTCGTCTTGAGGTAACGGACCCGAACCTGTTGCCGGGGGAACGGAGGTCATCGCGAATCTCCCATCAGATGTGACGCTGGCCCTCGAGCGCCACCAAAATACGCCGCATCACCTCGCGCACCAAGTGTTTCTCTGCGACACACTCTTTGCGCCACGCGCCCGCGCAACCGGTCCGCCCGGTTGCGGCGGCTATCCCCCGCTGCTAAAATCCTGATTCTGCTTTTGCCTGGACGAGCTGCCGTCGTCGAAACGTCCTTTCAAGCAGGATGAGTGCCCGATTGCCGTCAATCAACTGTAAAAACAAGGGAGAACTTGCTTGGCCAAATATGATCTCGTGATCATCGGGAGCGGTCCCGGCGGATATGTCGCCGCGATTCGCGCGAGCCAGTGGGGACTTAAGACAGCCGTGGTCGAAAAGGATCCGTTTCTCGGCGGCACCTGCCTGCACGTTGGCTGCATTCCCACCAAGGTATTTTTGCACCACGCCGATATTTACGATTACTTTCAGCGCGCTGAGGAATTTGGGTTTGAAGCAAAAGACGTGAAAATCAATTGGCCCGCCATGTTGGCCCGCAAAGACAAAATCGTTAAGAAACATGCCGGCGGAATCGGCATGCTCTTCAAGAAACACAAAGTCGATTCCATCACCGGCTGGGGACGTATCGCCGCTCCCGGACGAATTTCCGTCGAAAAAGACGGCAAAACCACCGAGATCGAAACGACCTACACGATGATCGCCACTGGATCGGAAGCTCGCTCCCTTCCCGGTGTCGAAATCGATGGTAAAACGATCCTCACCAATCGCGAGATTCTGCAATTGCAAGCCATTCCCAAATCGATGGTGGTTGTCGGATGCGGCGCCGTCGGCGTCGAGTTTGCCTCCGTATTCCGCACTTTCGGCACGGAGGTCACACTGCTCGAAGCCCTCCCTCGCCTCGTTCCCCTCGAGGACGAGGATATTTCCCCCGAACTTGAGAAAGCTTTCAAGAAAAAGGGCATCCGCGTCGAGACCAATGCCAACGTCGAGTCCGTCAAGAAAGACAACAAGAGCGCGACCGTCACCTTCAAGGACAAGACCGGGAAGCCCCAGTCCGTTGCGGCGGAAACGGTCCTTATCGCCGTCGGCCGCCGCCCGCTCACCGAAAACATCGGCCTCGAGAAAACCAAGGTCAAAGTCGAACGCGGCTACGTCCACGCCAACGAGTATTTGGAAACCGCCGAGCCGCGCCTCTATGCCATTGGCGATATCGTCGCGGGGCTCCCTCAGCTCGCCCATGCGGCCTCGATGGAGGGCATCATCGCGGTTGGTCGCATGGCCGGGAAAGACGTCCAGCCCTTCGACAAGAGGCGCTGCCCCGCCGCCACCTATTGCGAACCGCAGATCGGCTCGGTCGGCCTGACCGAAAAGCAGGCTCGCGAGGCTGGCTTCGACGTAAAGACCGGCAAGTTTCCGTTTCTCGCGAATAGCAAAGCCACCATCCTCGGTCAGCACGATGGATTCATCAAAGTTGTTTCCGAAGCGAAGTATGGCGAGGTTCTCGGCGTTCACGCGATCGGGCCGCTGACCACCGAGATTATCGCGGAAGCCGTTACTGCGCTGGGGATGGAAGCCACGCTCGACGACATGGCAACCATCATCCACGCGCATCCAACTGTTTGGGAAGGCATGGGCGACGCCTTCAACGCCGTCCGCGGCCTCTCAATCAATTACTAGGGCAAGGGGATGAAAGAGACGCAGCCAGTCGCCAACCACACACCGCTCACCGAGGAGCATATCCGCTCCCACGCAATCGGAGAGCTGGCGCCACCGTCTTGCCAAATCGTAATTGTGGACTACGATCAGCAGTGGCCTGAACTTTTTGTTCGCGAAGCTGACAGAATCCGGGCCGTGCTCGGGCGCCGGGCGTTGCGGATCGAGCATGTCGGCTCGACGTCAGTGCCCGGCCTTGTTGCTAAACCCGTCATTGACGCACTCCTGGCGGTAACCGACTCGGGTGATGAAGATGCATACTTGCCGTCCCTGGAAGCCGCCGGCTACTTGCTTCGTATCCGGGAGAGCAATTGGTACGAGCATCGAATGTTTAACGGGCCGGACACGGAAATAAACCTGCACGTCTTCTCCTCTGAATGTCCGGAAATCGATCGCATGCTGACGTTTCGGGACTGGCTGCGCGTCAACGCCGCCGATCGCGATGTTTACGCGCGGGCCAAACTGGCCCTGGCTCAGAAGAAGTGGAAGTCTGTCCAAGATTACGCCGATGCCAAGACCTCCGTCATTGAGGAAATCATTGCGCGAGCCCAGAGCGACCGGAAATGAACGAAACATTTCCGAGGCAACCATGATGCAGGACCAGAAAACCTGCTGGCTCGTCGATCTGGGCGTGATCCCCTACGCCCCCGCCTGCGAATTGCAGCAGCGTCTGGTCGAGGCCCGCAAGGTCGCAGCGATTCCAGACGTGCTGCTCTTCTGCGAGCATCCGCACGTCATCACCCTCGGCCGCAACGCCAAGCGCGACCATTTGCTCGCTAGCAATCAGTTGCTAGCCCAACTGAACGCCGAACTCCATCCGACAAGCCGCGGCGGCGATATCACCTACCACGGCCCCGGCCAAATCGTCGGCTATCCGATTCTCGACCTAACCGAACATTGCCGCGACGTCCGCTGGTATGTCGAGCAACTTGAGGAAGTCATGATCCGCGCGACCACCGATTTCGGTATCGCCGCCCACCGCGTCGAAGGCCAGCACGGCGTCTGGATCGATGCGCCTTCAGGTGAGGAAAAGTTGGGAGCACTCGGCGTGCACCTGGGTCGCTGGGTCACTTCGCACGGTTTTGCTTACAACGTTTCGACGGATTTGCGCTATTTCGATCTAATCGTTCCCTGCGGCATCGCCGATAAGCGCGTGACTTCTCTCGAGCGCGCCCTCGGACGCCCCATCACCATCGAGGAAGTCCAGGATCGCATCGTCGCTCATTTCGCCGCAACCTTTGGCGTCGCCGTAAAGCCGATCAGCAGCGAGGAGCTAACAAAGGCTCTACGCAACGCGCGGGCTATGGCGTCCGTGTAAGGTTTAACCGTAGCGCCGGGTACTGATTTGTCTGTGGAAGCGTGGGGCTTCACCCCCACGAAAAGCATCATCAAACAAACGGGCTTTAGCCCGGGATTCGCCTCGCCGATCTGATCGTTTGGAGAGAGAATTGACCCAGGCTGCGACAATGCAATCAATGGCTAAGCTGACCCACGACCAATACCTTGATCTCTACTATTTCATGCTGCTCAATCGCCGGCTCGAAGACCGCCTCGTCAAACTCTTCCGCCAAAATAAAATTGTCGGCGGCGTCTATTCGAGCCTCGGCCAGGAGGCAGTTTCGATTGGCACGGCTTACGCGCTCGAGCCCCGCGATTGGTTGGCGCCCATGATTCGCAATATCGGCTCGCTGCTGGTGAAGGGATTCAAGCCGCGCGACATTTTCACCCAGCACATGGCGAAGTACACTTCGCCCACACAGGGCAAAGACGGCACCAGCCACTTTGGCGATTTGAAGACGCGCCACGTAGTTTCGCCGATCTCGATGCTGGGTGATCTGATTCCAGTGATGACCGGCGTTGCGATGGCCGGTCGTTATCTCGGTCAGAATGTTGTCGCCATGACCTGGATTGGCGACGGTGGCAGTTCCACCGGCGCATTTCACGAAGGCTTGAATCTCGCAGCCCAGCAGCGCGCGCCCTTCGTCCTCATCATCGAAAACAACCAGTGGGCCTATTCGACGCCCGTTGCGCGCCAGGTGCCGCTCAAGAATCTTGCCGATCGCGCTGCCGCTTATGGCATCGCCGCCACAAGCGTGGATGGCAACGATGTGATCGCGGTCTACGATGCCGCGAAAACTGCGGTGGACCAATGTCGCACCGGTCGGGGCCCGTACGTAATCGAAGTAAAAACCATGCGCATGAAAGGTCACGCGCAGCATGACGCAGCCGAGTACGTCCCCAAAGCCATGATGGATTACTGGAAAACGCAAGACCCCATCGCGCGCTACGAGCGCTATCTTACGGAGCACGATCTTTTGGATTCGGTGAAGAAATCCGAACTCGACGCACGCATTGAACGTGAATTGGACGAAGATCAAAGGTTCGCCGAGGAATCGCCCATGCCCCCTCCCGAACTCGCCGAACAGGGCGCCTATTGCGAAGGCTGCCACACAATCGAAGCAAACTGGCAGCGTCCCAAGAAAGAAGTGATGCCGCCCGCCTCAAGCGTCGAAGCAGTCTGGAGAGTCACGGACTTCGGCGCATTCAAGAGGCCGGCGGCGCCTGTGCCGGCTACCCAACACGGAAATCGCCACGGTAACGGCGCGAATTCCTCTGACGATTTGCCCTCCGCCGAAATCCAAATCGAGAAGCAGACTCCGCTTCGGGTTCCGTTTGGCCGCGGCCCCAAGGATCGGTCGGTCGAGCTGGAGCGCCGCGATAAAGTCGCTGAACGCCCGCCGCGACGCCACAGGCCCCACAAAAGGCGGAGACGCTGATGCCCGAAATCACCATGCTCGAAGCGATCCGCGCCGCCCTTTTCGAGGAAATGGAGCGCGACCCTGCGGTTGTGACCCTGGGAGAAGATATTGGAGTCTACGGCGGCGCATTTAAGGCCACCGAAGGCCTCCTCGCAAGATTTGGACCCGAGCGCGTGATGGATACGCCCATTAGCGAGACGGCGATTGTTGGAGCGGCCTGCGGCATGAGTTATTTGGGACTCCGCCCCGTGGTGGAAATGCAGTTCATCGACTTCATCGCCTGCTGCTTCAACCAGGTCACGAATTTTGTCGCCAAATCCCATTACCGGTGGGGCGCGCCTGTTCCCATGGTCGTGCGCGGACCTTCCGGCGGCGGTGTTCACGGCGGGCCGTTTCATTCCGCGAATCCGGAAATGTATTTCGTCCACACGCCGGGGTTGAAAGTCGTGTATCCTTCCACGCCCTACGATGCCAAGGGTTTGCTCAAGTCCGCAATTCGGGATAACAACCCCGTTTTGTTCTTCGAGCATAAATTTCTTTATCGAAGGCTCAAGGAAGAATTGCCCTCCGAGGACTACACAGTACCTCTCGGCAAAGCCGTCGTCCGCCGCGAAGGAAAGGATCTCACCATTCTGAGTTACGCGGCCATGATGCTGCCGGCACTTGATGCGGCACAGCAGCTCTCGAGCGAGGGAATCGAAGCGGAAGTGATCGATCTGCGGACGCTTTTGCCTCTGGATCGCGACGCGATTCTCGCTTCAGTGAAGAAGACGAACAAGCTGCTCATCGTTCACGAAGACACGCGCACCGGAGGCATTGCCGGAGAAATCGCCGCCATCGTATGCGAGGGTGCTTTCACGGATTTGGATGGACCCATCACGCGTATCACCGCGCTCGATACCCCCGTTCCCTACGCTCCACCACTTGAGGAGCGGTTTTTGCCGAACGCTGAAAAGGTTGCGGCCGCCGCTCGGGAATTGGCAAAATACTAGCTGGCGGATGCAGGTCGACGATTAGTCGAGCCTGGGAGATCTGTCAGAATCGCTCTTCGATCTCGGAAACAATGTATCCAACTACCGACACACAGAGTCTAATCGGGAAGAAAGCAGGTATTCCACCTTGGGGAAAACGAAGGGGTTGAACAAAGCCGAGTTTGAAGTTGGGTCTGAGGTTCGCATTGCGGACCGCAGGTTCTTGGAGAGCTTTCTTGAGGCTGGCCAGTATCACAATGAACTGGAGCCCGAGCAGGTCGAATACGCGGGGCAGGTTGCCAAGGTCAAGAACATCGAGTTCTTCCACGGCGGCGATGAGATTTACACCCTTGAAGGAATACCGGGTGTCTGGCACGAGGAATGTTTGAGTCCTGCCTGAGCAAAAGTCCACACACCTTCCTACTTGCACTTCTGCCTTCGTGCATTAAGATGGAACTGAGAAGATCGGTTCATAGTCAGCACACCGGGTCGGTCCCGGCGGTGTCCCGATCCGAGACGGCCCGGGACATAGGTTAGCGATGATTCTGCTCGACAGTGCTGTCGAGTAGAAACCACCGTAAGTTATTGAAAACAAAAGATCGGGGAACTGGATACTCGTCACAGTTTCCAGGGACCGAAGTTTCAGGCCTTTCGGTCCGATCTATGACGAGAGGTTGCAGGCGTATCGGAGGATTGGTCATGGCTGTTGATGTAATCATGCCTCAGATGGGTGAGAGCATCTTCGAAGGTACCATCACCAAATGGCTGAAGAAGCCCGGTGACAAAATCGAGCGCGACGAGCCACTCTTCGAAATCTCAACCGATAAAGTCGATGCTGAAATTCCGTCCCCGTCCGCGGGCGTGCTTAAGGAAATCAAGGTGAACGAGGGCCAAACTGTCCCGATTCAAACGGTTGTGGCCCTGATTGATGCGGCGGGTGCGCCAAGCCAAACGGCAGCGGCAGCACCTTCATCTGCCAAGCCGAGTTCACCATCCAGCACTTCCGCAAGGCCCGAACCAGATTCGGCCGCAAAGCCAGCAGCGGCGAAACCCACAGCTCCAGCTACTGCAGCTCCCGCCGCTCCTGCGAAAGCGCCTGCTCCGCCTGCGGCCCCAAGTGCTGCGCAAACTTCGCGGCATAATGGCGGCGACAAGATCCGGAGCTCGCCACTTGTTCGGCGCATTGCCCGTGAGAATCACATTGACCTCACCGAAGTACCGGGAACCGGCGCGGGTGGCCGCGTGAGCAAGCGCGACATCCTGGCGGCTGCCGAGCGTGGCGCGACCGCCACTACCGCGCCGCCCCCGGCGCCTGCGGGCGCGTCGTCGCGTCCGGCGCTTGAGCTCGGTGTGCCGCGCGAGCGGATCTATTTCGGCCACTACGAAGTACAGCCCATGTCCAACATGCGGCAGAAAATCGCCGAGCACATGGTGCTTTCGAAGCGCGTTTCACCGCACGTGTACTCGGTCGAGGAAGCCGACGTAACGGGTATCGCCAAACTGCGCGCGAACGCGAAGGAGAAGTTCGAAAAGGAATCGGGAACCAAGCTGACTTTCATGCCGTTTTTCATTCGCGCTGCGGTGGAAGGGCTGCGAGCTTTTCCGACCGTGAACTCGTCGGTTGATGGTACGAACATTGTTTTGCACAAAGAGTGCAACATCGGCATCGCGGTGGCGCTCGATTGGGGGCTGATCGTCCCGGTGATCAAAAACGCCGAGGAGAAAAACTTTTTTGGTCTCGCGCGCGCCGTTACTGACTTGGCCGAGCGCGCCCGCTCGAAGAGACTGAAGCCCGAGGAAGTAACCGAGAGCACTTTTTCGATCACGAATCCCGGCGTCTTCGGCGGATTGTTCGGCCTTCCAGTAATCAACCAACCTAATGTTGCAATTCTTGGACTGGGCACGATTGAAAAGCGCCCGGTCGTAATCGACGATGCGATCGCCATCCGTTCGATGGTCTATCTGACGCTTTCCTACGATCATCGCGCGGTTGATGGCGCCGTGGCGCACCAATTCATGGGCCACGTGAAGCACACGCTGCAGGATTGGACGGAAAGCATTTTTTAGGCGAGCGAGAGCGAAGGTTGTGACCTCCAACCTTCCGCCCATCTCCGACTTCGAATTTCCGTTGCAGCATCCAATCTCTGCCATGCCTCGCTCCCACGCGCGCGATCTTTGGGGCGTCCCACCCTGGGAAATTGACTTCACTCCGCCGAAACATCCGCTTCCTTCCTCGGTTGATTTCGCAATCGTGGGCGCTGGTTTTGCCGGGCTTGCCGCCGCTGCCTCGCTGCGCATTCTGGCCCCCAAGAAATCGGTCGTCGTCCTCGAAGCAGGGCTGATCGGAAACGGCGCCAGCGGGCGGACCGGAGGTTTGGTCCTCAGCGAATCCGCTGCAGGTGATCTGCCTGGACTGGGTGATGTTCTCGCCGGGCTAAAGAAGATTCTCCGCAAGCTCCGTGTTGAGCCCGATCTTTCGCTTCCCGGCGCGTGGGAAATCGCTCACAGCGAACACGCTAAGCGTTCAGACAACGCGCGACCGCTCAAAGGGAAGTCTCCGATCCAGTGGCACGACCTCGATTCTCGGGAGATCCGGGTGACAGGAACCGTTCCTGGCGGAACTCTCGATCCGGGAAAGCAGGTCAGCGGACTTGCGCGCGCCGCTGTCCGTTCGGGGGTGGTCATCGCCGAAAACTGTGGTGTTCAAAAGATCGGATGGGCCAATCCGCCGACGCTGCATCTTGCCGGCGGCATCTTGCGCGCCGGGAAAATCCTTCTGGCAACGAACGCGCTCTCGCTCGAGATTTCCGGGCTGGGCAAATCCGCCATACAACCGAAGCTCACTCTTGCGGCGCGGACTACTCCGATGAGCGAAAAAGACCTAAAGAAGATCGGGCTGGGAGCTTGGAAGCCTTTCTATACGATCGATTTTCCCTATTTGTGGGGCCGAGTGTGCGCCGACCGGTCGATTGTCTGGGGAGCGGGGCTGGTGGACGCGCCGCAGTCGGGGAAACTCGAGGAGGTCGATGTCGCAAAAGGCCGCGCGGCGGAGATGTTTGCGTCATTTGAAAAGCGGGTTCACGCGCTGCATCCCGCGCTTGCCAAGGCGCGCTTCACGCACAAATGGGGAGGCCCCATAGCCTTCCGGGAAGATTTCCATCCGGTCTTCAGCCATCACCCTGAAAGCGCGAGTGGGGTCGTCCTCGGTATCTTTGCGGGCCACGGTGTGGCGCTATCGGTCTACCTTGGAACGTGGGCCGCCGAGGCGCTGCTCGGACGACGGGAATTGCCGAGCTGGGGCCGAATCGATTTGAAATAGGAGTCATGGTGGAAGAATTGATGTTTTTCGTGCCGGATTACAGGTTCTTACTTCAGGCGAATACAGACTCTAGGGCGGGCGCGATTAGCGCCAGTCGTTGCGGTCGCGAAGGGCGGTGATGTGTGCGACGTGGTGGCGGCCGTGCCAGGCGTACAGTTGCAGATTATTTTCGAGAGTTACGGTGCCGCGTTCGGGATGGCGAAATTTACGCTGCCAGTCGGAGGGCGTCAGGGAATTCAGAAGGAGTACCCAGCGTTTGTGCAGGCTTTCGAGCAGCAGCAGAGATGTCTCGACCGGCGTTTTCGCATCAGCCAACTCGGCCCAGCGTGCTTCGTCGTACGGCTTGATGGTGGGTTCATCCTCAGTGAGCGCGAGTTTGAAGCGTACATACGAGTTCATGTGGCTATCGGGGACATGATGGACGACTTGGCGAACGGTCCAGCCGCCGGGACGATAGGGAGTATCGAGTTGATGTTCATCCAGCCCTGAGACGGCGGCCTTCAGCTTTTTGGGTGTTTCCGCAATCGCGTCGATAAACGCACGGCGCTGAATATGCGTGACATGTTCAGCGGGCTGAAACTTGCCGATTGGGTAGCGCAGATCTGCTTCCATGGCCGCTCTCTGTTTTCTGGATTTACGTCATAGTTGGCTCGGCGAAGATCGAAGAGAGGTCCTTCGACTGCGCGCGCCGGCATTCGCGGCAAAAGCGCCGCGAATGGAAAAGCAAGAAACCGGCGCACTCGGCTCAGGATGACGGCTATTACCCAAGCTTGCCGGGCGCAGCATGTCGCTGCTGCGCCCGTGCCAGGCGATGAGATGGACCTCAGAAGATCAGCTTTAGCGCGAATTGGATTTGGCGCGAGGTGGTGCTTGTAGACGTAATCAAGCCTGCGTTCCCCGCGATGAAGTCGGTGGCGGGGCCGGACGCCGCTCCGCCTGCTCCCGAGAAGACGCCTCCGACCGGCTGCCCCAAATTTGTGCGATTGATGATGTTGAAGAATTCCGCCCGGAATTCAGTGTTCAACTTTTCCGTAATCCTCGTCTGCTTGATTATGGAGAAGTCCAAGTCCAAGAGACCCGGACCTACCAACGGATTCCTACGAACGTTGCCGAGCGTACCGAACGGCTGAACCGCGTAGCAAGCTGGGTTGAACCACTGCACCGTCCTCTGCAGGGAATTGACGGTATCTGTTATCTGACCCGGGTGGCAACCGGGCGCGCCGGAATAGTTCGGACGATCCGATGTTATCCCGCCCGTATTCGCCACCTGCGGAAGCAGTCCGTTCGTGACGTTGACGGGATAGCCTGTGGTGGCACTCAGGATTTCGCTGAGCTGCCAGCCGGAAACCAACCGGTTGCCAGTGAATGGCAGGTTATAGACGCCGTTGACCCGTAACGCGTGGGTGACATTGAAAAGGCACGGGCCACGATCAAATGCCTGATTGTAAGCGTCCAGAATTTCGGCAGAGGCTTGCTCGAGACCCGAACTGGCGGAGCCGTTGTCAATACAGCGTGAGAAGGTATATGACACCTGGCCTTGCAAGTTCCGGCTGATCTGGCGCGTAAGGCTGGCTACCAAGCCGTTGTATGTGGAATGGCTGGTGGGAGCAGCGTCGTCCAAGCCGCTGAAAGCGGGGTTTGGAAAGGGGCCTTTAAAGAAGCACGATGGGCTCGTGCAGGAGTTGGAGACAGGATTCCCTAACGCGTCGACTACCGTGCGAGTGTTCAAATTTCGCGGGGCATACAAGTGGACGCCTTGTGCGCCGACATAACCAAGGGAGGCGACCATGCCGCGCCCGACATCACGCTGAACGGTCAGGTTGTACTGCATTTCGTATGGTGCAGAATCGGACCTGTAGTCGAGTCCGTAGACCGTTCCGAACGGCGGATTGAGACACGCCGAGCCTGGAGGTCCACATGATGCCGGATGCGGGAAGAGTGGAACTGCGGGCGGACCGGCGAGGACCACGGTCTGAGACGGGGGATTTTGAGAGTAGGCGTTCAGGTATGTGCGCGCGGCGATTGGCTCGTGGAACATTCCGAAGCCGGCGCGTACCGAGGTCTTATGATCCGAGAAAGGATCCCAGGCGAGACCGACTCGGGGATCGAAGTTTAATGTGTCCGGGTTTGATCGAAGTACGTGACGCACTTGCGTAAATGTTGGCGAAGACAACGGATCGAGGATCGCGTTGCACGGTTCAGTTACGCAGACAGGGTTGCTCTCGAAGTCATACCGCAAGCCGATATTGAGCGTCAGGTTCGACCTGATCTTCCAGTCATCCTGGATGTACGGGAAGACTTGGATCTCGCGGGAGTAACGTGTCCTAGTGAAACCCGGATGCGGATTGACCTCGCCCTGGAATTGAACAGGAGTGCCGGCCAGAAAGCCTGCAATGTTGCCGAAAACGAATATCCCGCCCTCCCGGCCCACGGCGATGTTGTTCTGAACCCTGGATACGGAGGCGCCGATTTTGAGACTATGCGCGCCGTGGCTCCAAAAGAGATCATCCCCACCCGTGAACTTGTTCTGAATCAGGTGCCACCGCGCCGTTGGGCCCGGGCCCACGTTGGATGTGCCGCCTGCAACGATGAGGTTGCCATCCTCGCGGTCACCGGGACTGTAGGCCGGCGTCCCGTTGAAAAGAGCTCCAAGGTAGAACTGCAGGGGATCGGTGGCTGGATCCGACTGAAATCTCTGGTCTGAGCGCTCATTGGTTCGCGAAAAGCTGAAGCGAACCTCGTTGATTGAGGTCGCGGAAATGATGTGTTTTTCCTCGATTGTGAAAAACTGATCGCCGCCGTGAAAAGCCGCCGGCCAGTTAGACAAGTTCGAGAAGGGAGCGGGAAGTAGCAGATATGCTGTATCGGAAATGTATCGTCCATACAAGGAGTCTTTCGAGCCGAGGGTATAGTCCACACGCCCTAGAACATAGTTCTCGCTGGTAGGTTGATTCGAAACCTCGGTGATGAGCTGGTTGCCGCTTGGTAGACCAACGAATGGTCCCGCACCGACGATCTGTTCGGGTGACGCTAGGGAAGGAACTTGGGGATACAGTTGTCCTGGAAGGAAGGGGACGACTGCTGGGTTGATCGCCACGCGAGTCCGTGCCGCTCCGACTTGTACGCAGCCAAACTGGTAGGGCACCTCCGGGCCGCCACCGCCCGCACCGGGACAGATATTGCTCGTATTCAGGCCGAGCGAATCGCGGTCTGGAACAAATTGGTTTCCGGTAATGCCGAGGGCTGACCGGAGACCCTCGTAATTCACGAAAAAGAAGGCCTTGTCCTTCTTGACCGGGCCACCGAGGCTGCCTCCAAACTGGTTTCTGCGGAAAGGCGGAATCTTCTTACCATCGAAGAAATTGCGCGCGTCCAGAACGCTATTGCGCAAAAACTCATACGCAGAGCCATGAAACGCATTGGTTCCCGACTTGCTGGCCGCGTTCATTGCGGCGCCGGTTCCGCCGAATTGCGCGCTGTATGTGTTGGTGAGCAACTGAAATTCCTGGATGGCCTCGACACCCAATGAATTGCCTGTAATGGAGGCACCCGCTCCTTTCTGCCAATAACCTTGAAGATCTTGGTTGTCGAGCAGGAAGACTTGTCCAACGGGTCTGGAGCCAGCGACTGAGTACGTGTCCGACGGTCCGTAGAATCCTGAAGATATTCCGCCGGCACCTCCGGTTACGAAGGCCTGCTTTACGGTCAACACACCGGGCGCGAGCGAAAGAAGCTGCTCAAAATTCCGGCCGTTCAAAGGCAACTGGCTCATTTGTTGGGGCGTAACCAGCGACGAAACGGCAGCAGTCTGCGTCTCGACTCTCGAGACTTCGCCTTCCACACTGACGGTTTGCGACACTTGCCCCACAGGCAACGAGAAGTCCACGACTAGATTGGAGCCGACCGTGAGTGTGATGCCCTTGTGGACGACGGTTTGGAAGCCTGATAGAGAGGTCTGAACTTCGTAGGTGCCGATTGGCAGGTCGGGGATCCTATAGCGGCCGGCCGCGTCGGTCACACTGGACTGAGTGACGTTGGTTGCCACATTCCTAGCCTGGACGGCTGCGCCTACCAACGCCGCGCCTGAACTGTCGGTTGCCGTGCCCGAGATGGTCGCGGTCTCGACCTGAGCAGCGAGACGAGTGACACCGACGACGCTAAGCAGAAAGGCGCTCAGCACACAGATGGAGAAATACCTGAAGAATTTCGCAGAATTTGCCATGGCTCCCCCTTCCCACCGTAATCCCACCACCACCGACCCTAATTCCCTGTGCAGCAAATACTACAATCCTTATCCGAGTGTCAAGCAATCTCGGATGGTGTTCCGTCCGGGCTGCGCTGGTTCACAAGAGAAAGGAATTGGTAGCGCTAACGGGAATCGAACCCGTATTTCAGCCTTGAAAGGGCCGCGTGCTAACCGTTGCACCATAGCGCCGGAGTGCGGACGGGCTTCGAGGAATCTCGATTATCCGAGAAAGCCTAACGAATAACAAGCCGCCGAACGTGCTCGTCCGGCAAAGCGTTGCGTCCCAGAAGCCGCGGACTTTCCGCACCACATTAGAGAACTGCTGAACTGAACGGCGAATCGAGCCGGCGTCAGAGGTTGTGCCCACCGTCTGGCCTGGCCGAAAGAACAGTCGGCATTATTGATACAACCATTCGTTGGTATTACAGAAGTATTACAGATGGTTTCCTGCGATCCTGGTAGCCTGACCCAGAAGGCTAAAGGAGAATCAATCCAGGTACATACAAGGGGCCAATGACAATCGCCGACCTAGGAAGAAGCGCTGCCGCTGACGACAAAATTAATTGGGTTACTGCTAGTTTCATGACGCTGTTTCATGTGGGAGCGATAGCGGCGTTATTTTTCTTTACTTGGCCGGCTTTTCTTGTCGCGTTGTTTCTTCATTGGGCGACCGGCAGTTTGGGCATCGGCATGGGGTACCACCGGCTGCTGACCCATCGAGGCTACAAAACTCCCAAGTGGGTTGAGTATTTCCTGACAACGTGCGCCGTGCTGGCGCTGGAAGGCGGACCGATTTTCTGGGTAGCAACGCATCGCATCCACCACCAGCATTCCGACAAGGAAGGTGACCCGCACTCGCCGTTGGATGGCAAATGGTGGGCCCATATAGGTTGGATCCTGATGGGCAAGTCGATGCATCATGATACGACGACGCTCGCGCGGTATGTCCCCGACTTGGCCAAAGACAAGTTTCACGTTTGGATCACCAAATACCACTATGTGCCCATTGTCGTGCTCGGAGCGATATTGCTGGCGATCGGCGGGCTCCCGTTTTTACTGTGGGGGATCTTCCTGCGAACAGTAGTCGGACTGCATTCGACGTGGTTGGTGAATTCGGCGACGCACTCGTGGGGCACACGCCGATTCAAGACGCGCGATCAATCCACGAATAGTTGGTGGGTGGCGCTGCTCTCATGGGGCGAAGGCTGGCACAATAATCACCACGCGCACCCGACTTCCGCGCGGCACGGCCTCGCTTGGTATGAGATTGACCTCAATTGGTACGGTATTTGGATCCTGAAGAAGCTCGGGCTCGCACGAGATGTGTACCGCATTAAGCTCCCCGTGAAGCAACAAGCCGGGGAGACTTCAACTGTTGAGATCGTCCCGGCCGAGGCCCAGCGCGACATGGTTTCGGTGTAAGTAGTCCTCTCGTAGCAAAAACGCCAATTTGAACCAATATTAGACTCGCAGACATTGCCGCGAAATATCTCGCGACGCTGTACTGTGCTGCCGCTGTACAATTCTCCTAAAGAGATATGCGAGTCTCTGGACGAAAAAAGAAGATCGTCTTCTTTCTCATTCTGGGCATTTGCCTGGTGGTGTTGGCGGTTGCGCTCAACATCAGCTGGATCGTGCTCAACTGGCGTGAAGGCATTTTGTTCTTCTTCGGGATAATTGTCTTCGTGGCGATCATTCTTGGTTTGATCCTCAATACAACTTTTCTGGTACGCGAGATTCGCAGGAACGAACATCACGCTAGTTTCATCAACGCTGTTACGCATGAACTGAAGACACCGATTACGTCGATCCGGCTCTACTTGGAAACCCTGCAGAGGCGGGATGTGGATGATGCGCAGCGCCAACAGTTTTATCGCTCCATGCTGGACGATACCGACCGTCTACGTGAAACCGTAGATCAGGTGCTAAAGGCGGGCTCGGTTGGATACAAGCGCACGTCAAGAAGCGCGACGGAAGTTGATTTCAGCCACCTCGTTCAGGATTGCATTGACTTGGCCAGGACGCGGCATCATCTGGAAAATGGAAAATTGAAATGGCTGGAACCGAACGAAGGCGTCATCAAAGTGTACGGTGATCCGGATGAGCTCCGCACGGCGATTTCGAATATCCTCGACAACGCGGTCAAATACTCGGGCGCAAATGTGGATGTTTCGGTTCGGCTCGATGTGGTCAATGAAAAACGCGTCGCGCTGCGAGTTCGCGACGCAGGCATGGGAATCCCAGCCGGGGAACTGAAACGGATTTTCAAGAGATTTTACCGCGTTCCGCGCCGCCCGACATCACAAGTAAAAGGCACGGGCTTGGGATTGTTTATTGTTCGCGCGATCGCACGTGCGCACGGCGGCAAGGTATTCGCTGAGAGTGCGGGCGAAACGCGCGGCACGACAATCACACTCGAATTGCCTCGGAGCCAAGCATGAGCCGCGTGCTGATTGTGGAGGACGAAGCTCATTTGGCGGAGGGGTTGCGGTTTAATATCGAGGCGGAAGGCCATTCGGCCGAGGTAGCGGGCGACGGTGAATTGGCGATAGAACGCTTGCTAAAGGCGAAGGACAGATTCGACGCTGTGGTGCTGGACGTAATGCTTCCCGGGCTGGATGGATTTGCCGTTGCGACCCGGTTGCGCAAAGCGAGGAACTACGTTCCGGTTCTCATGTTGACGGCACGAGGTCGGCCTGAGGATGTCCTCGCGGGATTCGCCGCCGGAGCTGACGATTATCTTCCGAAACCGTTTGAGCTGCCCATATTCCTGGCGAGGCTCCAAGGGCTTCTGCGGCGGAGCGCTTGGCTTGCCGGTACGACTGAGACATTTGGCTCCGAGAAACGCGATGCAACCGCGGATCGCAGCGCCTCCGAAGAGTTTTCGTTTGATGGCCGAACCATCGACTTCGGGACGCTCGAACTGCGGTCGGATGGCACTGCGACCCAACTGACGCTCATGGAGGCGAAACTGCTCCGGCATTTGATCCGCAACAACGGCCGGACCGTCTCCCGGAAGTCGATTCTTGAGGATGTCTGGGGATTGCGAGAAGACACCGATACGCGCGCGATCGACAATTTCATCGTCCGCCTGCGGCGCTATATAGAAAAGGATCCATCGAAACCGCGCCACCTGCTGACAGTGCGTGGGGTGGGCTATCGTTTCGTGGCTTAGGCGGCTTCGTTGCTCTACTTGGCGGCCGTGTTTACCATCGATTGGGGAGAATACGCCCGTGCCTCGCCGACCCATGGCACCTTGTCTGGGCCTGTCCATGCGTTGATGTAGACGGATTTTGAAAGAGCCAGTTACCGTCCCTCTTCACGCAGAAGTTGTCCCGGTTTCCAATGCCGAAAACGAAGTTTGTGCGGTAATCCACATTGTACTGGAGGACCAAAAAGAACGCTTTGACACGCGCTCCTTCTCCCTCGCGAGTGATCAGGAAATGATTTGCCAAGTGCTGGCGGCCGATCCAACAGCTCGGGCGGTCGTACCACAGCTCTTCGAATGCCCGGCGTAGCTTGTCATGCCCCTGCAGCTTGCCTTGCCAGAGATGATCGAGATAGCCATCTTCCGCGAAACAAGCTACGACGGCGTCGATATCGCCCATATCAATCCCCCACGCGTATTTCGCGAATAGCTCCTGAATGTCGAGCCGCTCTTCGACTGATAGTTTTGACTGAGAATCTGACATGGCGGCATCTCCCTCTTCCTATCATATGCATCGCGTCGCGACTCGGTGATTGCCGGGGGATCGCGGACGCTGGCAATAGTATGCGCGCGAAGGCGGCATTGCAATACGATCGGGTGATGCCCTGCGCGCCTCGCGCATCCGCTGGTCCCTACCGCTATGCTAAGATAACCGGCAGTCCATAGGCCCGTAGCTCAGTTGGCTAGAGCGCCACCTTGACACGGTGGAGGTCTGCGGTTCGAGCCCGCACGGGCCTACCATTCCAATGGATCCTTTGATCGTTGTTTCCCCTCGATCAGCCATCGAGTTCGTTGTCGCCGCGCCCCCTTCTCACGTTTTCGGCGCGTACGATTCTTGCTGGAATAATGGGCTGACTCAAATTTGGTTGTTGCGCCCTTTCAATAACACGGTGTATGATTATGCAGTGTGATGCATATTCACACATCCTGAGAATAATGGGCGTACAAAAACGATTTCGACAAGGGCAGATACTGAAGCTCCTCGCAGGCCAGGCTGTAGCCAGCCAGGATGAGCTGCGCCGTCAGCTCGGTCATCTCGGCGTGCGCGTGACGCAGGCGACCCTGTCACGCGATCTCCGGGAGCTTCGGCTGGTAAAGACATCAGCGGGCTACCGGCCGCTGGCGTCGGCCGCAGCGGACGAAGCGCCCGCACTCGCCCCGCTGTCACGCGCCCTTAGAGAGTTTCTACTCGATATTCGCTCGGCTCAAAACATGCTCGTCCTTAAGACCCCGCCCGGCGGCGCGCAACCACTTGCCGCCGCGGTTGACTCAGAACACTGGAAAGGCGTGGCTGGCACGCTTGCGGGCGATGACACCGTCCTGGTTATCTGCTCGTCACGTAGCGCGTGCGGCTCTATTCAGAAACGCGTAGAGGAACTGCTCCGATGAGCGCTCCCTGCCGGGTTGCCGTCGTCGGGGTAACGGGCTACGCCGGATTCGAGCTGGCCCGGCTTCTCCTGCGGCACCCACAAATCGAAAAGCCGACTTTCTTTTTGCGCGAGGGCAATGCACGTGTGCATTGTCTGACGGAGCTGTTTCCGCAGCTTCGCGGCTGGGGAGACGCGCCATGCCGAAAGCTTTCCGTCGAGGCGGTTGCTACGAGTGGCGCGGAGGTCGTATTTCTCTCGACGCCACATGAGGCTTCGCTGGACTTGGTTCCTAAACTGCTCGCTGCGAACCCCGCGTTGCGCATCGTGGACCTGAGTGGAGCATTTCGTTTCCGGGCTCCGGAAACTTTCGCGGCATGGTACAAGCTTCCTGCGCCGGATGCGAAGACGTTAGCTCAAGCCGTTTACGGTCTCCCCGAGCTCTACGCGGACGCTTTGCCAAATGCGCGTATCGTGGGAAACCCGGGATGCTATCCCACTTCGGTGATTTTGGGGTTGAGACCCCTCGCCGAATCGAGCTGGATCGATTTGTCACGGGGAATCGTGTGTGATTGCAAGTCCGGGGTAACCGGAGCGGGGAAGGAACCAAAGCGCGATACGCAGTTTGTCGAGGTGAATGAAAATTTCCGCGCTTACGGCCTTTTCGCCCATCGTCACACGCCCGAAGTTTCGGAGCATCTCGGCCTGGCATCGAAGGATTTCGTCTTCACCACGCATTTACTGCCGGTTGATCGGGGGATTCTCTCGACGCTCTACGTTTGGCTCGATCGCGCGCGCAAGCCGGACGAAATCGAAGCACTTTATCACAAGTTTTACATGGGACGGTCGATGATCAGAATAATGCCGGCGGGAACCTTGCCCGAATTGCAGCACGTGGCGCACACAAATTTCTGCGACATTGGTTTTGCGCTCGATTCCTCGGGCGAGCGGCTGGTGGTCATCTCTTGCCTCGACAACCTAGGCAAGGGAGCGGCGGGGCAGGCTGTGCAAAATCTAAACGGGATGCGCGGCTATCCGGAAACGGCGGGATTGCTATGAGACTGGTGGTAAAGATTGCAGGCGCGCTGCTTGAACGCGATGAGGACGTGCAGGCGCTGGCCCGGCAGATCGCCGAGCTTGCGCGGGCGGGTCACGAGCTTCTGATCGTGCACGGCGGCGGCAGGATTTTCACGGCAACCTTGGCGCGTATGGGGATCGCCAGCCGCTTCGTTAGCGGTCTTCGTGTCACCGATCGCGAGACCCGCGACGCAGCCGTGATGGTGTTTGCGGGCCTCTTGAATAAGAAGCTGGCCGGAGCAATCTCCCTGGCAGGGCAGCCGGCCATCGGCATCAGCGCCACCGATGCCGCTTGTTTCCTCGCAGAACCCATGCAGCTTGAGGACTCAGAGGGAGCTCTGGGGTTCGTCGGCTATCTCACGGAGGTCAACGTCGACTTTTTGCGTTCCCTATGGCGTGAGGGAATCGTGCCGGTAGCGTCCTGCATGGGCCTGGGCGCCGATGGCGAGCTTTACAACATTAACGCGGATCATATGGCCGCCGCTGCGGCAGAATTCGTACGCGCCGACCGGTTGATCTTCCTTACGGATGTGGCGGGCGTGCTCGATGGAGAAAAAGTATTGCGTGCGGTGCGCGGAGCGGAAATCGAGGATCTGATCCGCCGAAACAAGGTTTCCGGAGGCATGATCCTGAAGCTGGAAGCCGCGAAGCGGGCGTTAGCTGGCGGTGTTGCGGAAGTACGCATCGTAGGAGGGACGCAGCCGCGAGCGCTAGCCGCAGCCGTCGGCAGCGTGCGAGGGCCGGGGACTCGCGTTCTGCCCGTGCTGCGCCCGAGCGCAAGGGCTGCGCACGGAGCGGCGCAATAAGATGGCCAAGAAAAAGATTGGAGCGGCGAAGCGAGTTTCGGCGGCAAGAGTCGTTGCCGAAGAGTCTCGCTACGTGATGAAGACTTACCGGCGCCCGCCGGTGGTCTTCACCTACGGGCGCGGCTGCCGGTTGTACGATTCGGAGGGCCGCGGATATCTCGACTTCCTCGGCGGCATCGCCGTGAACGCCCTCGGCCACGCACATCCTCGCATGGTTAAAGTCATAAGACGAGAGGCGGGCCGCGCGACGCACGTTTCGAACCTGTTTCACAACCCATATCAACCGCCACTTGCCCGCAAGCTGTCGGAGTGGTCGGGACTTGACCGCGTGTTCTTTTCGAATAGCGGAAGCGAGGCAATCGAGGGCGCGCTGAAACTCGCGCGCGCATACGCGCACGCTCGCACTGCCAACGACGGTGGCCAGCCGAAAACACGCATCTTGGCACTCGAGAATTCTTTCCACGGTCGCACAATGGGTGCACTTTCTGTTACTCACACGGCGAAGTATAGAGAGCCATTTGCGCCGCTTATTCCAGGCGTGGAATTCGTCCGGTTCAATGATATTGCGGACCTAGAAGCAAAGTTTGATGGCACGGTGTGCGCCATTACCATCGAGCCCATTCAGGGCGAAGGCGGCGTCTTTTTGGTTAGCGAGGAATTTTGGGAGCGGGCACGTGCGCTCGCAACCGGGCACGATGCCGCGTTGATCGCCGACGAAATTCAATGCGGCTTGGGTCGCACCGGACGCAAGTTTGGTTACCAGAAATTTCCATCGCTTCCCGATATCGTCACGGTTGCGAAGCCGCTCGCTGGTGGGCTTCCGCTAGGAGCATTCATCGCCAGCGAGAAGTTTGCGTCCACTATGAGTCCCGGCATGCATGGATCGACGTTCGGCGGCGGCCCGCTTGTCTGCGCGGTAGCGCTCGAATTCCTTACCCTCGTTGAAGACGAAAACCTGATGGCAAACGTCCGAGCCCGGGGCGCCGAGCTGCGCGCCGGCTTGGACCAACTCGCCCGACGTTTTGATTTCATCCGCGAGGTACGAGGGGAAGGATTGATCGTCGGCATTGACCTCGCTGTGGAAGGTGCACCGTTCGTTCAAGAAGCCCTTCGGGAAAAACTGCTGATCAATTGCACCCACGATCACATTCTGCGGTTGCTGCCGCCGTTCATCGTTCGACAGCGGGAGGTCGCCGAATTCCTGACGAAATTTGCAACCGTACTTGAACGCGCTGCCAAGTCCGCGACGAAAGCTTCCTCGCGGACACCGAAAGCGGAAGCACGCACACGGCCGATGGCCTTGGCCGCGACGAGGTAAAAATGGAAGCTGCAATTACAACGCTCTCACTTAAGAGAGACCTTCTCACGGGCACCGAGTGGACTCCCGCTCAGTTGCGGGATTTCTTCCGCTTGGCCTCTGATATGAAAGCCCACCCAGATCGTTACCGCACGGCCCTCGCGGGCAGCATGTTCGTCCTGATTTTCGAAAAGCCGTCGCTGCGCACGCGCGTCACCTTCGAGGTGGGTATCGCGAATCTCGGCGGCTCATCAATCTTTCTGGATCATACGGCCACGCGCCTCCATGAGCGCGAGCCGATTCGCGACATAGCGAAGAATCTAGAACGCTGGGTGCAAGGCTTGATCGCCCGTGTTTTTGACCAGGAATCACTCGAGGAGCTCGCCCAAAATGCAAATGTTCCAGTGATCAACGCGCTCTCCGATCGCTTCCATCCTTGTCAGGCGCTCGCGGATTTCTTTACGCTTGAAGAGCGCTTCGGAGGTTTGCGGGGACTGAAGTTTGCCTATGTCGGCGACGGCAATAATATGTGCCATTCGCTTCTGGTTGCTGGCGCGCGGTGTGGAGCGCACATTCGGGTCGCCACGCCCGGCGGTTACGAGCCGGACGCGGCGATCGTCGCCGAAGCGAAGCGAGTGGCCCGTGAAACTCGTGGAAAGATCGAAGTTCTCCGCTCGCCCGAGGAAGCTGTAACGGGCGCCCAGGTTGTGTACACCGATGTCTGGGCCAGCATGGGGCAGGAAAACGAAGCCGCTGAGCGGCAAGCTGCCTTTGCGTCATATCAGGTGAACGAAGCTCTTTTCGCACAGGCCGCTCCAGATGCCCTTTTCATGCACTGCTTGCCCGCCCACCGCGGCCTGGAAGTCACCGAAGGTGTCATCGACTCGCCGCGTTCGATCATTTATGACCAAGCGGAAAACCGCTTGCATGTGCAGAAGGCGATTCTGCATGCGCTGCTGCTTACCTAAGGAGAACGCGTTGCCCAAGAAAGTAGTTTTGGCTTATTCCGGGGGCCTCGATACATCCATCATTATTCCGTGGCTCAAGGAGAATTACGGCGGCTGCGAAGTGATCGCCATGATCGGCGATCTGGGTCAGCGCGAGGATCTGCAAGCCGCGCGCAAAAAAGCCCTCGCCACAGGGGCGAGTGAAGCATACATCGAAGATTTGCGCGAGGAATTCCTTACTGGGTACATTTGGCCCACGCTTCGCGCCGGAGCCGTCTACGAGCACAAATACTTGCTGGGCACTTCATTCGCTCGCCCGCTGCTTGCCAAGAGACAGGTCGAGATCGCAAAGAAAGTTGGTGCCGACGCCCTCGCCCACGGCTGCACCGGTAAAGGCAACGATCAGGTGCGCTTCGAACTGGCGGCCAAAGCGCTTGCGCCCGAGCTCAGCATCATTGCCCCTTGGCGTGAATGGAAAATCAACTCGCGCGAGGAGGCGATCGCCTATGCTGGCGAGCACAAGATTCCCGTCGAGCAGACCACCAAAAATATTTACAGCCGCGACCGCAATATCTGGCACTTAAGCCACGAGGGAGGTGTCCTGGAAGATCCCGCGAATGCGCCCGAGGAATCCATGTGGCAGTGGGTAGTCTCGCCGGCGAGGGCCCCTGACCAGCCGACGACGGTTGAGATCGGCTTCGAGGCTGGCACGCCAGTCACGGTGAACGGAAAGAAACTCGCGCCGCTTGCACTCCTCGATCAACTCAACGAAATCGCCGCGGGCAACGGCGTAGGTCGCATGGACATTGTTGAGAACCGTCTCGTAGGCATGAAGTCTCGCGGCGCGTACGAGACGCCAGGCGGAACGCTTCTCGTCGCCGCACACCGCGAGCTCGAATCGCTGTGTCTCGACCGTGAGACGATGCACTATCAGCAGCTCTTGTCTTTGCGCTACGCGGAGATGGTCTACTATGGCATGTGGTTCACGCCGCTGCGGGAATCCCTCGATGCATTTTTTACGCGGTCACAGCAGCGCGTCACAGGTTCCGTCGCACTGTCGCTCTTCAAGGGCAACGTCAATGCTAGATCTCGCCGGTCACCATACTCCCTATACCGCGCCGGGCTGGCCAGCTTCAGCATGACCGGCTACAACCCAAAGGACGCCGAAGGTTTCATTAATCTCTTCGCTCTGCCTATCACGGTTCCTCTAGAGGCCGCAGTGCGATGACCGTTTCCGAAGGGCAGAAAATGTGGGGCGGCCGCTTCGAGCGCGGCCCGGACGCTTCGTTTTACGAATTCGAGCGGTCGTGGCAGTTCGATCAAAGGTTTCTCCCGCACGAGCTGGCTCTAGACCGCGCTTGGGCGCGCGCGATTGCAACTGCGGGAATCCTCACGCATGAGGAGGGAGATCGCCTGGTAAGTGCGCTCGATGAAATCGAGGGGCGGGCGCAGTCAGATTCGGCGTGGCTGGATAACTCGGAAGCCGAAGACGTTCACCATTTTGCCGAGACCGCGCTCATCAAGAAACTGGGACCGCTGGGCGCAAAGCTCCACACCGGCCGCAGTCGCAACGAAATGGTGGCCACCGAGCTCCGGATGTACGTGATGGCCGCGACACGCGAAATCCGTACGGCACTCGCTTCGCTCCTGCGTGCCATCGCCACGCAAGCCAAAAGCAATCTCGGCATTCCAATGCCGGGCACTACGCACATGCAACACGCCCAGCCGCTTCTACTTTCGCACTGGCTCCTGGCTCACGGAG
>DATDMO010000415.1:0-3550 GCA_036518755.1 Candidatus Acidiferrales bacterium
GCTGGTTCTCGTGTGTGCGCTGGCGTTCGCTCTGCATATGATTTTCATCGGCCGCCACGTCGCCCGCCATTCGGTGGCCGCGCTTAGCTTCCTGCAGGTGGCGACCACCGCTGCGCTGTCGACGCTGCTTCTGCCGCTCGCGTCCGTCGTTGGCTGGGAACAGCCGCGAATAGCTTGGAGCGGTTACGTGATCTTTGCGATTCTGCTCACCGCAATCGGCGCCACGGTGATCGGATTCTCATTGCAGACCTGGGCGCAGCAGTACGCACCGCCTTCACATGCCGCAATTTTGGTTAGCCTGGAGCCCGTGTTTGCCGCAATCACTTCCTTGGCCCTTCGACAGGAGCGTCTCGTCGCCCGAACGCTCCTCGGTGCGGGGCTGATCCTGGCTGGCATACTGCTCGCCGAATGGAGGGCTCCCGCCGCGGCAGAGTCGCCGGTGCCCAGTATCTCTCCGGCGGAATAGCGAGAAAAAAGGCCGGATTGCCGCGTAACCTTTGAGCGTCTCGACGGTTTATCTATTTGTGGGTGAAGAAAGTAAGTGAGGAAGGTGTGCCATGACTCCCCAGGATTTTCGCCGTATGGCTCTGAGTCTCCCCGAAACATCCGAAGAGTCTCATATGGAGCACCCTGATTTTCGTGTGGGCGGCAAAATCTTCGCGACACTCGGCTACCCTCGCAACGGCTGGGCCATGGTGAAGCTTACGCCGGAGCAACAGGACACCTTCATGAAAGCCGAGCCGGAAGTCTTTGTGCCCGTGAAGGGTGGCTGGGGTCGCCGCGGCGCCACCAACGTGATTTTGCGTGCGGCCACCAAAGCCACTCTCCGGCGTGCGCTCGTGGCGGCTTGGCGAAAAACCGCGCCCAAACGCCTCGCGGAGCGGTTCAAGGAATAGCATCCGAAAAACTGTCCATGCCACCGAAGGACGACGCGCGCGAGCAGCTCCTCGTCGAAGCGGCCCAGAAAGATCCGGCGCGCTTTGTCGAGCTTTACGAACGGAACTTCGAGCGCGTCTATGCATTTGTGGCCAGGCGCGTTCAGCATCGCGCCGACGCGGAGGATGTTACCGCGGAGGTCTTCCATCAAGCTCTGGCAAATATTGCGAAATTCGAGTGGCGCGGCGCACCCTTCGTCGCCTGGCTTTACCGCATCGCCGCCAATGCAATTGCCGACCGCTGGCAGCGTGCCTCGCGAGAGCAGGGAAGTCCTGCGTCGGGCGACCCGGCAGATCGTTCTGAAGCGGTCGACATGGAAAAGTCGGAGCGGGCCGCGCAACTTTTCAACTTCGTGAACGCCTTGCCGGAAGATCAGCGGCGCGTGATCGAAATGCGCTTCGCCGAAGAGAAAAGCATTCGCGAGATCGCACAAGCGCTCGGGCGCACGCCGGGTGCCGTGAAGCAGCTCCAGTTTCGCGGCATTCAAACTCTCCGCGCCCAGTTCGAGAGAGAGCCGGGCAAGAAATTGAGTCGGTCACATGGCTAACCAAACACAGAGCGAACAACTCGACAAGGTGATCGAGCGGCTTCTCGGTCCCCCGGACGCGCCACTTTCACCCTCCGACGCAGCGCGCCCCTTCGACGTGACGTTCGCGCCCGTGACCCAGATCATTCGCGACCTGAAGAATCTTCCGCGCCCCGATTTCAAGGCGCGCCTTAAGTCGGATCTCGAAAGGAGAGCAGCAATGGCAACAGCAACCCAAACAGTTCCCGAATTTCGCGCAACGGTCACACCGTACTTAAGTGTTAGGGACGCAGCCGCCGCGATCGAGTTTTACAAAACGGCGTTCGGCGCAATAGAAGCAGCCGGGACTCGTTTCGTGCAGCCTGACGGAAGGATTGGGCACGCCGAGATCAATATTGGCGGCGCAAGAATCATGCTCGCGGACGAGTTCCCGGAGATTGGCTTTCCTAGTCCGAACACGCTTGGCGGGTCGCCCGTGCTGGTTCATCTCAATGTGCCCGATGTGGACTCCGTAGGCCGGCAGGCCGTTGCTGCGGGAGCGACCGTGGTGCGTCCGGTGGCGGACCAATTTTACGGCGATCGTTCGGGACATTTCCGGGATCCGTTCGGTTATGTCTGGGTTATCTCCACGCGAAAAGAAACGCTGGGAGTCGAAGAGATGCAAGAAAGATTTCGCGCGAGCACGCAACGTGCGGAGAGCACGAAGGCAAAGCCAGAGGCTGTGAATTACCTACGCGAAGGTTTTCATACCATCACTCCGTATTTGATTATTTCGGGTGCGGCGCAATGGATCGACTTCGTCAAGCAGGCATTCGGCGCGGAAGAACGCTTCCGCGCGAAGCGGCCGGGCGCGGAATTCATCATGCACGCCGAAGTGAAAATCGGCGATTCCATGGTCGAGTTGGCTGACGCGAACCCGGAGTATCCCGCGATGCCATGCACTCTGCTGCTGCGCGTTGACGATCCCGATGCGGTCTTCGCCCGCGCACTACAAGCCGGAGCAACCGTGATGCAACCCATTACGGATGCGCCGTACGGCTCGCGCGGCGGAACGGTTCTAGATGTCGCGGGAAACAGACTGCACATTTCGACGCCAGTCGGTCCTGGCCTCGAGATTTTCAAAGATTTTCGCAGCGTCACGCCGCATTTGTACGCCCAGCGTCCGGTGGATTTGATCAACTTTCTCAAGCAAGCGTTCGGCGGCAAAGAAGTCTACCGCGCAGAACACCCGGACGGTTCGATTCCGCACGCGCAGGTTCGCATCGGCGATTCGATCGTCGCGCTGGCCGGCGGGCATGGAGCTTACACGCCGATCCCGTCGACGCTGCACTTGTACGTGGCCGACGCCGATGCGACGTACGAGCAGGCTTTGCGTGCGGGCGCCACTTCAATTCAGCCGCCCGCCGATCAGCCCTACGGCGAACGCAGTGCCGGAGTGACGGACCCCTTCGGCAACCGCTGGTTCATCGCTACGCACATCCGCGACGTGCAGATGTAACCTGCGGC
Source organism: Candidatus Acidiferrales bacterium (assembly GCA_036518755.1). GTDB lineage: Bacteria > Acidobacteriota > Terriglobia > Acidiferrales > UBA7541 > Palsa-295. Next base: position 2,969 of record DATDMO010000415.1, read on the forward strand.
CGCAACAGGCGAACGATTCGATTCTCAACGACTAGTGGTGATACTTCACGTCGAGAGCTTCGTGCATGACGGGGACGCGGAGATTCTTTTTCTCGAAGGCTGAAATTTCCGGCTCGTGTACGAGGGTCAAGCCGATGTCATCGAGCCCCTTGAGCAGGCAATCGCGGCGGAAGGGATCGATGGTGAAGGAATAGCGCAGCCCCTGGTCGTCGGTGACGATTTGCTGCTCGAGATCGACCGTCACGCGATAACCTTCGTTCGCTTCAGTGCGTCTGAAAAGCTCGTCGATCTGCTCGTTGGAGAGAGTGACAGGCAAGAGGCCGTTCTTGAAACAGTTGTTGTAGAAAATATCGGCATAGCTGGGTGCGAGAATCGCGCGGAATCCGTAATCGAGAATGGCCCATGGCGCGTGCTCGCGGCTTGAGCCGCAGCCAAAATTCGCGCGGGCGAGAGCCACGCTGGCGCCTTTGTATCGCGGCTTGTTCAAAACGAAATCCGGATTCGGCTTTTCACCGGGCAGGTAGCGCCAATCGTAGAACAAAACCCGCCCGTATCCCTGCCGCGTGAGCAGCTTCAGGAACT
>DATDMO010000416.1:0-5170 GCA_036518755.1 Candidatus Acidiferrales bacterium
ATCCCCGATCAATGGTGGTATTAGCGCCAACTTCGACATCGTCTTCAAGAATGACTCGCCCAAGCTGCGGAACAGAGAGAAACCCGTCCTTGAGGTAGGCGAACCCAAACCCCTCTTGTCCGATCCGGGCACCTGGATAGACGTAAACGCGCGCTCCCAAAATCGCGTGGCTCAGGCTGACATGTGCGCCAATCCGGCAGTCTTGACCGACAATCACGCCTGTTCCGATGGCAACGCAAGATCCTATCCGACAGCCCGGACCTATTTCTGCTCCGGCTTCAATAACAGAAAGCGGTCCGACCTCCGCCGATGGGTCGATCAGCGCTCCCTCCATCACGACCGCCGACGGGTGAATACCGGGAAACGGCGGTGGCACCGGATAGAACAGCGCTGCGACGCGCGCCCAAGCGGCGTACGGTTCGCTCGTGAGGATCGGGATAGTTGTCGATGGCACTCGCTCCGCCAGATCGGGATGAACGATCACGGCTCCGGCCAATGTCTGATCCAGTGCCGAAACATAACGCCGATTATCCAGGAAGCTTACTTCCTTCGGGCCAGCTGTTTGCAGAGGGGCCACGCCTTCGAGGATAAGTTCGACTTTTTCCGCAACGCCGCGTGCGGTGCTGGCAACAACGGCGAGCGGAAATGGCCCGCTTCGGCGAAAGAACCTTGAGCTGCCCAACGTCGCTTCGATCATCCCGGTTCCCCGCCAAAAAAGATTTCAACCACCGTTTCCCTTGGTGGTTTTGATGTCAAGAAAGAACTCTTTTAATTCATCAGCGAGCATGCCGCTTAGTCGCGTGACATCGGCTGCCTCGCTCGCGTTGATCTAGATCAACGGATGTCCGCTTTGTTGACCGATTGAGCAGGCTTTCTCGAGCGGTTCATGTCCGCTTCGCCTCGAATGCGCATTTGCGTCGAACCGAGATCTTGCAATCATTAGCGCGGTAATCCGCCTCCTACTACCCCACCTGCAGCGCGCGCGCAGCCGCGCTGTGGCGATTAATCAGGTCGCTTAAGTCTAAGCCTGCGATCGCGCCGTCCGCAACCACCCATCTACCGGCTACCATCACCCGGTTCGCCCTATGCGCGCCGCACAGAACGAGCGCGGCCAAGGGATCGCCATGGCCGGAAAAGCGTAGCTCGTCGAGCTTGAACAGCGCGAGATCTGCGGCCTTACCGACAGCGATTTCGCCAAGCTCGGGCCGGCCGACGCACGCCGCCGATCCCTTTGTTGCCCAGCGCAGTGCGTCGGCGTGGCTAACGCGGGAAACGCCATAGCGGGCGCGTTGCACAAGGAACGCGGCACGCACTTCCTGCATCAGATTCGACTGATCGTTGGAAGCCGAACCGTCGACGCCGAGGCCGACCGCAACCCCCGCCTCTTCCATGTCGCAGACCGGGCACGAGCCGGAAGCAAGCACCTGGTTGCTGCAGGCGCAATGGCTGATCGCGGTTCCTGCTTTCGCGAGCCGCCTCATTTCCTGCACGTTGAAATGGATGCCGTGCGCAAGCCAGGTGCGCGCATTGAGCCAACCACAGTTTTCGAGATAATCCAGCGGCCGGCAGCCATACATTTCCTCGCAGAACCTGTTTTCGTCCTCGGTCTCCGCAAGATGGGTGTGCAGACGCACGTCAAGACGTTCGGCAAGCGCTGCGGTTGCGCACATCAACGAGGTCGTCACCGAGAATGGCGAGCAGGGCGCAAGCGCGATCTGCACCATCGCGCCCTCGCCGCGCTCGTGAAATTCAGCGACCACGCGCTCGCTGTCGGCCAGGATTGTGTCTTCGTCCTGCACCACGCTGTCGGGCGGCAAGCCGCCGTCGCGCTGCGAGCGGTTCATCGAGCCGCGCGTGAGCAAGACGCGGATGCCGAGCTTGCGTGCGACCTCCACTTCGATATCGGTGGCCTCCTCAAGCCCGGACGGAAAAACGTAATGATGGTCGGTCGTGGTGGTGCAGCCGGAAAGCAGCAATTCTGCCATCGCTACGGTAACGGCGAAATCGAGCGCTTCGGGCGTCAGGCGCGCCCAAACAGGATAGAGCGCTTGCAGCCATGGAAACAATTCGCGGTCGAGCGCCGCCGGCAACGCGCGAGTGAGCGTCTGGAAGAAATGGTGATGAGTATTAATCAGCCCTGGCAGCACCACATGCTCGCGCGCCTCAAAAACGGTCGCAGGCGTCACTGGCTGGCCGCCTTTGCCTACGAGTTCAACGATCCTGCCCTCCTGCACGACCAGACCCCGCTCTGCGCCATCGGCGAGAATGGAAAGGGGATCCTTGATCCAGACTGCCTGTTTTGCGTCTGCCATCCTTTATCCGCTAGTTGGGCGTCGCCGTTGCGTCGTGATGTTTGGCATGGGTGCCGCGACGGTGCGAGAACTCTCGCTTCCGTCCACTTCAAAAACAATAGCTTCAAGCTGTTCGTGGTCGTGATTTCGATCGGCTTCGGCCTGATCCCTCTCGCCGCGCCAAATTTCTTCCGCAGCCTGCCGGAAAACCTGAAATCGCTTCTGGAATCCGGAAATCCTGCTCAGCGCGGTTGTGGCGGTCGTTCTCAACGCATTTTTCGATGGCATTGGCACCAACGGCCGCCGAGACCGATGCGATAGCGGCCGCTTCATCGGCGCAGTATGTGCGAGTTCAACTCCCCCGGTAGGTCGCATAGCTCCAGGGCGTGACCAAGAGCGGCACGTGGAGATGGCCTTCCGGCTCGCTCACCGAAAACCGCAGCGGGATTTTGTCGAGGAACGGCGGGTCCGACATCGGCACGCCGCGTTCGCTAAAATATTTGCCCGCGCTGAACATCAATTCGTAACGCCCGATCGGCACCGGCCTGCCATGAACCAGCGGCTGATCGGTTCGCCCGTCGGCGTTGGTGACGGCGCGGGTGATGACGCGGCTTTCGCCCAAGTCAGCGAGCTCGATCAGTTCGACCTCGATGCCCGCCGCGGGTTTTCCGCTGTGGGTGTCGAGCACGTGCGTCGACAGCCGTCCAGCGACCCCCAAGCGGTCTTTCGATGCCACGAGTTGATCGAGGCGCAGCGCGGCGATCCTGCAAATCTCTTCAATCGATTTCTGCATCTCGCTTGCCGCATTGTTCGGAAGGCGGCGCTCGAAATCGCGCAGGATCGAATCTTTGGTGTGGCGGCGAACGCAAACGATGTAGGGAAAGCCGAATTTTGCGCGGTAGGCGTTGTTGACTCGCTCGAACGCCCGATATTCGGCGTCCGACAGCCGATCGAGTCCTGCGCTGTTCTGCTCGGCATTGGATTCGGCGGTGAGCCCTGCGGCGCGCTGCGTCTTGTCGGCAAGATCGGGATGCGCCTTGATCAGCGCAAGCCGCAGCTCGCCTTGCGCTTGACCGATTGTTTGCTTCATGGCGTCGAACAGTTCCTTTACGCCCGCGAACGGCCGCTTCGACGACGCTCGCTCGGCGATCCATGGCGAATGTTCGAAGATATTAGCAAGGGCAGCGACGAAGTCGTCCTTGCTCGAGGCGTTCAGGTCGGAAAGCGAAATCTGTGACATGACGACCGGTTATCCGACCTGCGGTGCGGAGGCCGCAAGGTGTGAGAGATTGGCGTGCCAGTGCTGGGCGATCTGCAGGCGCGTTGCCACCCAGACGTGGTCATGGTTGCTGATGTAGTCGAGAAACCGCATTAGCGATGCCGCGCGCCCGGGACGACCCACGAGCCGGCAATGCAGGCCGACCGACATCATCTTGGGAGACGTCTCGCCTTCCGCATAGAGCACGTCAAAACTGTCTTTCAAATAACTGAAGAACTGCTCACCATCGCCGAAACCCTGCGCGTTGACGAACCGCATGTCGTTGTTATCGAGGGTGTAGGGAATGATCAAATGCGGCCCTTTCGGGCCCTTGATCCAATATGGCAGATCGTCGGCATAGGAATCCGACGAATAAAGGAAACCGCCAGCTTCCATGACGAGTCTTGCGGTGTTGATCGAGGTACGCCCCGTGTACCAGCCAAGCGGGCGCTCTCCGGTCACTTCGGTATGAATGCGGACCGCATCCGCAATCTCCACCCGTTCCTCGGCCTCTGACATGTCCTTGTGTTCGATCCATTTCAGGCTGTGGCTTGCTATTTCCCAGCCCGCTTCCTTCATCGCCGCAACCGCTTGCGGATTGCGCTTCAAGGCTGTCGCCACGCCGAAAACGGTGGCCGGCATGTCGCGTGCCGTAAAGATCCGCCATAGCCGCCAAAAACCGGAACGCGAGCCGTATTCGAACATCGATTCGATGTTGGCGTGGCGCTGTCCGGGCCAGGGTTTTGCACCCAGCACGTCGGACAGAAAGGCTTCCGAAGCACGGTCGCCATGCAGAATGTTGTTTTCACCGCCCTCCTCGAAATTCACCACAAACTGCACGGCAATGCGGGCATTGCCGGGCCAATGCGGATGGGGCGCATTGCGGCCGTAGCCATGAAGATCCCTGGGATAACCACCCTCGGCCATCTAAACTTCCTCAAAGCGGATTTTCTGCGCGCCCCTCCAGAGCACGGTCTTGCCGAGCAACGGCAGATTTTCGAGGCTCGACGTCAGGGTGATGAAATGATTGCCCGCGAGCTGGCCGACCTTGCTCGCGAAATGCACGCCGCCATAGGCCAACAGAATTTCGGTTTCGCTGATGCCGCCCGGATAAAGAATGATCTGGCCGGGCGCGGGATAGCTGGTGTGGTTCTCAAAACCGACGCCAAAATCAAGATCGCCGAGCGGCATCCAAACGCCTTCGCCACTCCAGCGCACATGGATCGCCTGGCTCTCGAACGGCATCGCCTTGCGAAAGGCGGCGCATGTCTTGGGCGCCAGTTGTTCTTCGAAGCGGGCCTGGAACGTGAAGTCCCCCGCATGGACAATGAGCTGGCTCATTCAGGTACCTGCGATTGCAATCTCAAGGATTCGTTGAAGAAACGGCCGTCAGAAAATGCCGCTCAAAACCAGAGCGGTCGTGAGTGGCGGAAGCAAACTCTAGTGTGCGGTTCAGAAGTCCGCATCACTATTGCCGCGAGTTCCTCATGCGGACTTCTGAACCAAAGCCACACCAGAATCAAGATGATGGAGTGTCCTTTCGATTCCGAGGTTCGCAAACGAGATTGCCGCATAATGATGCGAAACTTCGGAATCAGGACACTAGGCGTTTTGTGGCTCT
>DATDMO010000417.1:0-2908 GCA_036518755.1 Candidatus Acidiferrales bacterium
GATGCGAGCAAATACCTGCCCGAGCAGGTTGGAGCACTGGACGCTCAAGTAGCGGCGTTGCGGGACAAATTCAGCAAGGGTGACTACAAGGCCGTCTTGTCGGACGCTCCGGCGCTTACGGCGAAGGCGCAGGAGTTGGCCAGCGCTGCGGCGGCAAAGAAGGCAGAGTTAACCAAGAGCTGGGAAGGACTGAGCTCGGGGATGCCCAGAGTGGTGGAAGCGATCAGAAACCGAGTGGATATTCTGTCACAGAGCAAAAAGCTTCCAAAGGGCATGTCATCGGAGACCTTGGCGCAGGCAAAAGCCGGTCTGAATCAGATTACGGAACAGTGGAACGCGGCCACTGAGGCTTCCAAAGGCGGCAACCTGGCGGACGCTGTTGCGAAGGCCAGCTCGGTGAAAGTGAAAGCGGCTGAAGTCTTGACGCTGCTCAAAATGCCAGTTCCGGAAGCGCTGAAGGCATAGCTTGCTCGTTGAATGAACTTCATCGGTGAACGCGCCGATAATTTCGTGATTCATGAGGTTTCGCTCGCGCACGCAGAATGTCACTGCCCTCGCCCTTCCTCGCGCATAAAGCGGGGCAGGGTAAACCTTCGATATTGAATCGCAATACAGAGAAGGAGAACAATCATGTCCAAATCCACGGACTATACAGCCGAGGAATGGAAGGCAATTTCTTCCGCCCCGATGCTGACAGGTTTGCTCGTGTCCGTTGCGGATCTTAGCGGACCGATCGGAATGATCAAAGAAGCGATGGCTGTCGTTAAATCGGTGATAGAGACAGGGAGCACTACTTCCAACGAGTTGATTCGGGCTGTGGCGGAAGGCGTCAAAGCCGGCGGCGGAAGGCCGGATACATCGGAGCTTCGCACTGACCCGGCGAGTGCACGCGCCATCCTCATCGAGCGGTGCAAACAAGCGGCAGCCCTGGTCGGACAAAAGTCTCCTTCCGAAGCGGAAGAATACAAGCGCTGGTTGGTTTCGCTCGCGCGAAAAGCCGCGGAGGCTTCCAAGGAAGGCGGCTTTTTGGGTATTGGCGGTACATCGGTCAGTGAGGCCGAAAAGACCGCGCTCCGAGATATCGCCGCGGCGCTCGGGGTAAGCGCGCCTTAGCACAGGATCAGCCGAACTCGCGGGTATCGCAACCATGGATTGCTCAGACACATCGATTACACCTGAATTTTCGAACACGAATCCGCAGCGTAAGCCCGAGGTACACCGCCTTACAAACTCTTCAAAGGACGGATTCTTGGAACGGTCAGAATGTGCGCTGGAGACCCAGCAGGCGCAAAGGCGCTCAGCGTAGGTAATTGGACTGTCATGCTCAATGAGGGGTCAAAGGAGGAGTCGAGAATGTCAAAAATCGAGGAACGCGATTTTTCGGAAAGGACGCGCGATGCTGTAGAAGAGTTTATGCCTTTGGATGCCGAACCGTCACGGTTCAGAGCTGCAGCTTCTCGCGTGGTACACAATGGAAGGAGTGTCGCGCAACATTGGGGCCGACAAACCCAGATCGTGGCTGCGAATGCGACGGATCGTATCAAAGATGATCCGCTGCGCTCTGCAGCGATCACCTTCGTGATCGGGCTGAGCCTCGGCGCTATGGTTGGGCGGTGGGCAGGGCGGCAGCAACGTCAATAGCTGCCCAGTGACGCAAGCCATCGCCGATATACTACACGATCCAGTTTGCGCCGCATCACTCAGCGCGAGCCCTGATGGACGGCTTGGAGAAAGCAAGCCGACTCACATGAAGAGCGTCTGCGCAGGCTTACTGTCATTGCCGCTATTCGTGCTGCTATTCGCCTGTAGCGTGCGCGAGCGGAGCCCTTCGTCGAACGCGGCGACTGACCTCGGCGGCACGGCCTGGCAACTCGTGAAATTCCAGAGCAGCGACGAGAAGACGCTGACACCCGATGACAAGGCGAAATACACAATTTCCTTTGGCGCCGATGGTCGGGTGAGCGCGCGCATCGACTGTAACCGTGGCGTCGGAACGTGGAAATCTTCGGGACCGAATCAGCTTCAGTTCGGTCCCCTCGCGATCACGCGCGCCATGTGTCCGGCAGGGTCATTACATGATCCGATCGTCAAGCATTGGGACTATATCCGATCCTACATCATCAAAGATGATCATCTCTTCATTGCACTGATGGCGGATGGCGGCATCTACGAATTTGAGCCGATGCCCGGGCGGTGAAAAATTCAGAGAGATGCGGTTCATGATAGCGCTAGACCAAACCGTTTATATGATCATGCCTTGAATAGATCAACGTGCGTTTATGCAAAAACGGCTAAATCAATTCTCATGGGCATTCGCCAAGGAATGCAGCTTTCGCGATGCAGACAACTTACCGCGGAACTACTATGATTGCCATTCTTGGTTGCTCTATTCACAATTCGGATACCAAGCGAAGGATGTCGAAATTCGTGCGAGTGACATGGTTCACGATCACGATTCTAGCCTGCCATCCTGGGATCGGGCCCGCTCAGGTAAAGCACGCCTCCTGGTTGGACGATCCCAACCCCTCTTCATGGAACAAGCGCGGGCTTTCGATTCCCGCCGCTCCGCGAATTCAGGGAAACATGGATTCTCGCTGTAGAGACGCAGCGCGCCCACCCGAGTTGGAGCAGGACAAACGTCTGCGGGACCAGGGCTGGGATCTCGTCGGCGCCTATCAGGGCGGTTGGCAGATTCTCGTGCTCCGTGCGACGGCCGGCTACGATGGCATGTGCCGGCCACTCCAGTATCAGGACTTTGTCTTCGTGCGCGGCGTGTTCGCGGGAACACTCTCCCCACAAGCGATGGACAGCCGTATCGACGGCGCTCTTGGCCGGATCTCTCTTCAGAGCGATAGTCGGCTAACCGCCGAGTACGCCCGTTACGCTGCGACGGATCCGTTGTGCTGTC
>DATDMO010000418.1:0-5386 GCA_036518755.1 Candidatus Acidiferrales bacterium
ATACTCCACCGCGTTTTGCGGGAAAAACGCTTTGAACTCGTGGAATAGCTGCGCCGCCAGCGTTTTATTGTGGGCCAGAACGATGGCCGGCCGGTTGACCTCTTCGATCACCTTGGCCATCGTGAATGTTTTGCCGGACCCGGTGACGCCCAAGAGCACCTGATGGCGATCGCCGTCATTCAAGCCGCGGACGATTTGCGAAATCGCTTCGGGCTGATCGCCCCGCGGCTCGTAATCGCTGGCCAGCTTGAACTTGGTCGCCACAGTGCCTCCCGGCACAAAATGCGTCAAACGCCTAAAACTGCAATTATACCGCAGGTGTCTATAGGCGGGGGAGCAGGGAACCGCTGCTGAATTCTCAGGCCCTCGATCTGACGAGCGGAATTAAAATGCGGGAATCGTGCAATCCGTTTGTATTCGATGGAATTTTGCCGATGACCATGGCTACTTCGTCGCAATCGGTCAGCTTCGGGCAATGCAGACAGTCCTTGTAAATTTTGTCCGGCAGCTCCGCGCGTTTGGCCACTTCAAAGCCCAAATGTGCGAAGAAGCCAGGGGTTCGCGTGAATAGGCAAACGCAAGTGATGCCGTGGCGCCGCGAGTCTTCCATCAAAGCTTCGACCAGCGCTTTCCCCACGCCGCGGCCTTTGCTTTGCGAAGACACAGCTATCGAGCGAATTTCCGCGAGATGGGTCCCGTAAAGGTGGAGCGCGCCGCAGCCGAGAATCCGGCCTTCCTCCTCCGCAACGATGAAGTCGCGGACGTTTTCGGCAAGTTCCGCCAGGCTTCGAGGAAGCAGGATCCCCGCGTCAGCATGAGGCTGGATAATTCCGTGTATTTCCGGAACATCCGGCAAAACAGCTTGTCGCGTTAAAAGCATGCGAAGATCATAGTATATTTATGCATCGAAGTGTATATCTATTCGTGATCCGGCTTCGTTCCTGCGAAACAGCGGGCTACTCGGGTCTTGCGGGAAGCTCGGGCGGAGCGACCAGCGTGATTTCGGACTGGCTCTGGACGTGCGCCTGCTCGTGGATCCGAGAGCCGGTCGCCACGCTCGCAATTTCGTAGTCGGCGTCCTCTTTGCTGGTTTGTGTCGAGCTGACGAGCAGCCCGGTTGCGAGGGAAACTGTCTCGAGCGCTTCGCCCGATCCGAGCCAGGTTCCCGAAGTGCGTAATCCGTTGCGGCGATAGTCTTCCGGAGTTGCGTCGGAATGCGGCGAGCCCTGCCGCGATATTTCAAAGTGCGTCAAAATCACGGCGCAACCGGACGCACTCTTCACCGGCTGATTTGACTTTCGGGCAAGCGTGGCAGGCGAATCACACGGCTCGTTGCGGAGATACGTTGATTCCGTTCGCCAGAGCAAATCGGAGAGCGGCTGCCCCTGAAGTGGATGCTGGCTTTTCCATTTCTCGCCTGTCCGGACGCCGTTTGTAGGCATTCCGGCGTTCGGCGACAGCGCGCTGAGCCATGAAATGATCGGCTGCGCGCCCGAACTTTCGGCAAAGATTTCTTTCAGTCCCTTGAAACCGGTGAGTTGCCCGTCTGGTGCGAGCGTGAATTCAACGGAGCGTCCTTCCATGCGGGCGTAGCGGCTGGCTAACGAGGACGTGGAAGGATCGAGCGCGTCGCTCTCCGATGACGCACTGGATTTTTCGAATGTGGCGCGGATGTGCATACCGCCCGGCGTGGATGGCAAAGCAGCAGATGCGCCAAGAACATCCAGCCTCACGAGCAGGTGGATCGTTTGACTTGATCGAGAGCCTCCCTCGGGATTCACGAGGGGAGTCGTAGTTGTGCCGGTGGTGGTTGTGCGGAAGTCGATCTGGTAGCGGAAAACTTCGCCGACGACTAAATTCGGTGTTAAGTGAACCCGCTGCTCGGCAATTGCGGCGAGCGCCCACATCATTACACAACAATAAGCGATCAGAATTGCCCAAAACAGTCCGAACCCGAGGGCGGCATTCGCTCTCCGGTCTATCCGCCGAAAATGCGTGCGGGCGGTCATGTTTATCTTTGCCGCGAGCCGCGAGGTGCGACGACCGGAACCGGCGAAACTTGGGGCGCGGCTAGGGAGCCACCTACGTGAAACGCAGCCAGGGGCTGATCGGGATTATCGGGAAGCGTGGATAACGCGCGCAAACGGAAATCGACGTTGCGATTGAAATCGACTGTCCCCGTTCCTTGAATCCAGCCGCCTACTCCGGAAAGCAGGTCCAATTTCTGAAATTCGACTCTACCTTGAGCGCACGAAAACGTCGCGGAGCCGTCGGGGAAAAGCGTAGTTCTGTTTTCGGCTGAATCCGCCAAAGGCATCGAAATATCGAATTTTCGCAATTCGGCATTTGCCAGGCGCGCTCGGCCTTGGCAAGTGAGTGAACCAATCAGCCCAGCGCGACTTGCACCGTGCGCCTCCAACCAGATTTCACCCGATGCCGAACCGCTCAGCAATTTCGTTAGGTTGGGGGACGCAGACGCCAGGGAAGACAAGCTCACATTCGAAAAATCGAAGCTCGTGCGATACACGGGCACGGCGGCCAAGATCGCATCGACCGAGCCGCTAAGTTGCCCATCGTAGAATCGGCCAGATGCACTGGAGAGCGCGATCCTGCGCCCATCAAGTTCCAGGTTTCCCTGTAAATGAGAGATATGCAAAGGAGGCAGAACGAATTCACCGACCGCAATTCGGCCGGTTGCACGAAGATTCTCCGGAGCAGCCGCGGTCGACCGCTCGCTTAGGAACGGAAGCATGCGGTCAAGAAAACTTTCCTTCCACGCGGGATTCAGCCACCGGTCAAGGTCCGCTGTGGCAAGCCGATCCGTCGAGAGGGCGAATTGCCATTCAGCCTCCGGCCCGCGACGATTGAGTGTGCCGGTCCACCGGGCCCCGAACGCTTGCGCGGACGATACGGTCACGTAACCGCCACCGGGCCTCAATTCCGCGCGAGCCTTGATCTGGTCGATCGGGTGATTCAGGAAAGGCACCCGCAACTTCGCACCCGCGGAGTTTGCGGCCGTACTGCCAATTTCAATCCACCCGGCTGGTTGAAATGCCGCCGTCTCGACTGCGCCCGTCAATCGTGAAAGCGACCAGCGGTAGGGAACGTCCTTCCAGCGCAAATCACAGGCGAGTGGACCTGCCAAATCCCACCCGTGTGAAATGTTCCAACCGATGGCGCTTGCTCCCGCAATCAGATCGAGCGTCTGGGACGCTCTCCCGATGATGTGCCACGAAGCCAAGCCCAAGGGAGCGGGACGAAAGGACGCATCCAGCCGGAATGCACCCTCAGGAACGCGCGATGGGCCCCACGCGAGGTTTGCCGCAAGGGTGGCCGCTTTTCCGCGCCCAAATTGGAAGGTCACTGGATCCAGACGCGCAGTATGCGTGGCGCCTGCAGCCCCTATCTGGATCGTATCCGTCTCTGCTTCAGCCGTGACGATATGCGGCGGCCAACCTGCAAATTTCGCCTGCACTTGAGCGCTTCCGTGAACCGAAAGACTATCGGCGATGCCGAGGTGAAAGGCGCGGATCCACGCAAGCACGTCGCCCATATCGGCCCGTGCCGACGAGAGCGCTATTTCGTCCGGTTGTTGCGGGCGCCCGGCGGATTTCTCGTCCTCGCGATCCCAAAGGATCCGCCCCGAGGCGCGTGCGCGCGAATTTGGAGCGTCGAGCGCGATATCGGTGAATTGCACAAACGGTGAGGAAGGGTCCCAATCGATCGTGCCGGCCAAATTGAGCGAAGGATTGTCAGGCCGCAGCGGGATATCCCAGCCGTGAATCTGGCGAAAGGCCGCGCGTCCCTGCATCGACCAGCGGCCGTCCTGGCCCAGTGTGCGAGCATCCACGGCCAATGAGAGAAAGCCGCGGATGCCGCGGTCATCGCCGCGAACCAGCCGCAGCACGTCTGAGACCGAGGCATCCGGCCAATCCACGTTTAACACGGCCGGGCGAAGCCGCGATGACGTTCCTCCCACTTCGCCGGTCAAATGGAGCGCGCCGGCCTGCTGGGTCATCGCGGCGGCGCGCCACGGTGTCCCCTGCAAATCGATGCTCCAGCGCCCTGGCCGGTTCGCTTCGACTGCGCCGGTGACTCCGACGAAGGCAAACGGGAGTTTTTCGTAGCCGTGCTTGAAGTTGAGACGCCCATCTTCGACTTCGATCCGGCGAAAACGCGGCGCTGGCGAAGCAACCGGTGGCGCGCTCAGCGCGCTTCGCGGTGTGGACTCGGTCGCACGGGGCAGCCACTCCGCCACGTTCCACCGTCCATCGGGCGCCAGCACGATATTCAGGCTGGGACGATCAAGCGAGATGGTCCCCGCTTCGATCCGCCCTCGCAATAAGCTTTGCCAGCGCAGCCGAACGGAGACTGATTCAGCGCGCAAAAAATATTCGCGCCCGAACTGCGGATCCTCCGCGACGGTAACCGAACGCGCGCTCAGTGTGGGGCCGCCCCATAAGCTGAAATCGTAGCTACCCACTTCCACGGGCCTGCCGAAAACAGCCTCGATGCGCACTGCTAAAGTTTTCTGCACGGGGGTGTATCGGATGGCGACGGAAATGCCCTCGCTGACTACCCAAAATATGGCCAGTATCAGGATGATGCCTTTCAGCCACCGGCTCCACGGCCTCCGCCGCGCACGCCTTGCCCCGATGACTTCCTGCCCGGCAATTGCATCTGAGATCGTTTCGGACATCGTAGATTACGGGAAAGCGCAGAGACATTCTGCGCTTAAACGGTTCGCCGTGTCTCCGCTAATTCACGAGGCGCAGCATGCGGTGCCAGCGCGTCTTCGTCGAAATATGAGTCACTACTTGACCGATGCCCCGCGCGGCGCCCGCGAGGCTGCGGTCATTGTAATCGCCGGCATTCGCTTGCACCGACCAGTAAATCAGAGCCGGACTGCCAATGATCGCGCGCCGGTCCACAAAGCCCCAGTAGCGACTGTCGGAACTGCTGTCACGGTTATCGCCCAGCACGAAATAACGATTGGCGGGAACTACCAATTGGCCGTTTTCGACGTAGTTCATGATTTCGCCTGCCCACTCCGGCCGCAACTGTTCGGCGATAAGTCGGTCGTCATGAGGCGGGAAATCCCTCAGCGGATCGTAAAGCGACGGGTTGTAGATCGCGTAGGGCTCGGACAAGAGCATCCCATTGACGTACACCCTTCGGCCGTTCATTCGAATATGGTCCCCCGGCAACCCGATCACGCGCTTCACATAATCCACGTGGTCGTCGTAGGGAAACTTGAAAACGACCACATCCCCCCGGCGAATGCTCCGATAGGGCAGCAGCTTTTCATACCAAGCTCCCGTTCCTTCGAAGACGAATTTGTTCACCAGCAGATGATCGCCCACCAGGAGCGTCGGCTCCATCGATT
>DATDMO010000419.1:0-3205 GCA_036518755.1 Candidatus Acidiferrales bacterium
CCACGGAAGCAGAGGCCGTGCCACTCGCAATAGAAAAGGCCTGGAAGTTTCGCGGTGAATCGGCCTTTATCGAAGTCGAAGTGAGGAGCGAGGATGGCGCGCGCGCCGCGGCGCACACATTTCGCCGCCTGCGAGCTGCTGCCGCGCAGGATTATCCATGCTTGCTGATGCTGGACAACATGGCTCCGGACGCGATCGCGGCGATCCTCGATGCGCTCCGGCGCGAAAGCCTATGGGACGACACGCTGATTGAAGCAAGCGGGGGAATTTCGGAAGCAAACATTGAGGCCTATGCCGCGTCCGGCGTTGATGCGATATCGGTCGGCGCTTTGACGCACTCGGCCCGGGCGCTCGATGCGTGCCAGAGAATTTCGTAATGATTCTAATTCACGGAGAGCAAACATATGGCAAGCGCGGTTACGCAAGAGATTTTCGAAGCACGTTACACTCTTCCCGTAATTGAACAGATCGATGACACGGCGGACGAGATTCGTGCAAAACAGGAACGCGTCAGAGCCCTTTGCGTGGAACGCAACGCCATTTTGCTGGCTCACCATTACCAGCGTCCGGAAGTACAGGAAGTTGCCGACGCAGTTGCCGATTCGCTGAAGCTTTCGCAAGCCGCCGCGAAGACGAATGCGGACGTGATCGTCTTCTGCGGGGTGCACTTCATGGCGGAGACTGCCGCAATTCTCCTTCCCGATAAGGCAGTCCTTCTGCCCGATCTGCGCGCCGGATGCTCGCTTGCGGCTTCGATCACACGCGATGAGCTGCTGAAGTGGAAGGCAAAATTGCCGGGCGCCGTCGTCGTTTCCTACATCAACACTTCGGCGGCCGTGAAAGCCGAGAGCGACTATTGCTGCACGTCGGCAAACGCGGCTAAGGTCGTCCGCTCGATTCCATCCGATAAAGCGATTCTATTTCTCCCTGACAAATTCCTGGCTGAAGTCGTGGCGCGGCAAACCGGGCGCAGCAATATCGTGGCATACCCTGGCTATTGCCACGTGCACAAGACGATCCGCCCCGAGCAGGTCGTGGAAATCATGGACGAACATCCCGACATCGAGTTGCTCCTCCATCCCGAGTGTGGATGCGTCAGTTCCTGCATGGCCAAGGCGGTTGACGGCACGCTGCCGCAGGATCGTACTTTTTTTCTTTCCACCGAGGGAATGCTCAGGCACATCGGCGAATCGCAGGCAGCCGAATTCGCCGTCGGCACCGAACTTGGAATTTTTCATCAGCTCAACAAAAAATTCCCGCAAAAGACGTTTCACGCCGTGAATCCCAACGCGGTCTGCGCCTTCATGAAAACCATCACTCTGGACAAGGTGATTCAGTCCCTCGAAACCATGACTCCTCAAATCCGCGTGCCAGAAGACATCGCGCGCAAGGCGAAGCGTGCCATCGACCGCATGCTCGCGTTGGCCTAGGGCTCGCGACATGCTGAAAATCGGACTTCTGGGCGTAGGAGCGATCGGCAGGACCATCGCCACAGCTCTCGATCAAAAACAAGTGGAGGCCAGCCTCGTCGCGTTGTCGGATCAGGATTGCGCGCGAGCGAAACAGCTTTCATCGGAGCTTTCAAATCATCCGCCGGTGTTGCCCGTCGAAGAAATGATCCAACGTTGCGAATTGGCCGTCGAAGCCGCCAGCCAGGCGGCGCTTTTGGAGTTCGTGCCCAAAGCGCTGGCGCGCGGGCGCGACATGCTGATCATGAGCGTGGGTGGGTTGCTCGGCCACGACGAATGGTTTCGCGAAGCAAACGCAAAGCGCTGCCAAATTTACGTTCCCTCTGGGGCCATCGCCGGCCTCGACGGAATCAAGTCCGCCTCGATTGGGCGAATCGACTCCGCGGAATTGACGAGCCGCAAGCCGGTGAAGGCGCTTGCCGGTTCGAAATACGTGCTCGACCGCGGCATTCAACTCGAGGCCATTAAAGAGGACACGGTCATTTTCGACGGGCCGGCCGAAGAGGCCGCCCGAGCGTTTCCCGCAACTTCGAACGTGGCGGCGTCGCTGCGCCTTGCTGTCGATCCATCGGCTGCGGTTCGCGTGCGCGTGGTCGCGGTGCCCGGAGGCAGCGAAAACGTGCACGAGATTCGCATTCAAGGGGAATTCGGCCGCCTCTCAATGCGCGTGGAAAACGTCCCCTCCAAAACAAATCCGCGCACTTCTCAGCTGGCCGCGTTTTCAGCGATCGCCACGCTGAAGAATCTCACCCGATCGCTGCGCGTTGGCACTTAACCGCGCCGAGCAGCCCCACAATCGACTATCCTGACCATACTCGTGCACAAGCCCAAATCAGCCACGGTTCTTCATGAAAGCTTTCTTGTCAGCATCGCCTTGAAAGGCCTTGGCGCGCTCGCCGAGGTGATCGCGGGACTCGCCTTCCTGAAAATTTCACCCGCCGCAATCAACCAGATGGTCATGGCCTTCATCGCCTGGGAGCTCCCGGAAGATCGCCAGGATTTTATAGCCACGCATCTGCGGGAGTACCTCGTAAGATTTGGGGCCAGCGGAAAACACTTTGCCACTTGGTACCTTCTGTCGCACGGCGCGGTGAAACTTATCCTGGTGATTGCGCTTTGGATGAACGAGTTGTGGGCTTACCCGGCAATGATCATCGTTCTGGGGGGATTTATCAGCTACCAGATCTACCGATTCGTCCTCACGCATTCCCTCGCCATGATCCTTTTGTCGATCTTCGATCTGATCGTGATAGCCCTCACCTGGAGCGAGTACCACCGGCAAAGAGCCTCCCGCCGCCGCGCGGCCTGAGGTTGAGCGAGGTAGAATCTGAGCGGCCGCGATCGCCATGTTTGTCAAAACGAAAGAACGCTCTGGGCGCACGCATTTCTTCCTCTGCATTCCCGAACGCGGTGGAAACAGCGGAAACAACTGGAAGACCGTCGAGTATTCGGTACCTCTAGGCGAGACGCTCGACCTTAGCAGCACGCAATGGAAGGAAATTCTTCGACGCTCGCCAGAATTCCGCTCCATTCCACTCGAGCGTGTTTTGGAAGTGGTAGAGCAGTACGTCGCCAAGCACGGGCTTCCTTCCGAAATCTTGGAGGGCCTTCGCGAAGCTGTGCGCGGCCCAAAAGAAAAGTTTCGCAGGCCCTCGCACAGCGAAAGACGTTCCGAGGAGGATGAGTACACACGCGCATTGCGCTTGCTCGGCCTTGCGCCCGGCGCCTCGGACGAT
>DATDMO010000420.1:0-11110 GCA_036518755.1 Candidatus Acidiferrales bacterium
GCCGTTGGAATCGACGGCGCCGCGGGCAAGAACAAAGAGCGTTTTTCTATTGGCGCCGCCGAAGGAAAGGCTGATTACCTCGCGCGGCGTAGGAATCAGGCCGAGCCACTTGCCGTCCGCAGCAATGACTTGGACGCCTGGGCCGGTGGTGACGTAGAGGCGTCCTTCGGAATCAACGGTGCTGCCATCGCCGTAGGTTTTTTCCTGGAGCTTGGCGAAATCCCGCTGGTTGGTGAGCGAGCCATCGGGCTGCACATCGAAAACGACGACGGTACCCCTGTTGGTTACGAAAAGCTTCTTTTCGTCGGGGCTGAGGATGATGCCGTTGGTGAAGAGATTTTCACCGTATTTCGTGACTACGCCGGAAGGGCTGGCGTAAAAAAGCCCGCCCATCGTGAAGTAGGCGCCGCCTTTATTGTCAGCTGAAAGATCGTTGAGCACGCCGCCGATACAATCCCACGAATCGCCCTGGTACTTGTCGGCGAGGAGGTGACGCTTGGGTGAAAGCTCCCAAATGGCAGGATGCAATCCGCGCTCCACGATGAAGAGCTCACCCCTGGCGTTCATGGAGAGCGAGCCGCCGGTGTGGGTGTCCGTGAAGACGACGGAAGGCTTGCCATCCTTATCGAGTTTTACGACGTCGGCTTTATCGTTCTGCGCAATCAGGAGGCCGCCGTCTTTCGTGCCAACGATGCCATCGCCATTGTTGCCGGCGTCCTGCCAGAGGAATTTCCATTGCTGGCCTGCGGCGATGACGCCGGGAATGGCGGTGATGGTCACGTCGCGGGGAGGCGGGCCGGAGGCGGGGAAATGGATTGGAGGCATCTTGCGAGGCGGATTCTTGCAGGCGGCAAGCGCGGCGTCATAGCCGGGATCGGCGTTGGCTTGAAGCGAAGGCGGAGGAGCGTTTGCCGGAGCGGGTGGCAACGGCGGCGCCTGGCTTTGTCCCGATGCTGCAATGGCGGAGAGCAAGCCCAAAGCGACGATCAAGATGCTCTTTAGTTCCATAAGGCCTCCCGTAGAACCGTAATAACGGTAGCAAGATATGCGGGGAGAAGGTCCTCGTCAAGCAACGTGACGACGCGGGCCGGAGCTAGTTCCAGAGGCGCGCATTAGCGAGAGGAAATTGCGACGAGGCGCTTTTTGCGAACGAGGAATTGCCGGCCGCGCCAGTGAATGCGCTGGGGGAAAAAACTGGCGAGCCAAACGATGAACGCGAAAGCATCACGCACAGGAAGGGCCCAGAATTCGCGGCGAACGAGACGATCGTGCATTCCCCACACGCCTACGACCCAGGCCACCACTCCGCGCAAAAACACATAGGCAGCAACGTACGCGACGGCGATGGCCGCTGAAGGCGCCAAGATGGCGGCGAGCACGGTCCACGGCAAACCCTGCGAGAAAAGCAGGCCGAGATGTCCCCAGGGGCGCGAATAACGAATGCTGAGATTCCAGCGAAGTTGATGGCGGAAGGCGGCGGGCAAACTCTCGCGAGGATAGACGATGGAAACGGGGAATCTACTGAGCTTGATGCGATGGCCACGGGCCGCGAGGCGATTGCCGAGTTCGTAGTCGTCACAGAAATAGTCGACCAAGGATTCGAAGCCGCCGATTTCGGCAAGATGCTTCTTGGTGGTCGCCATCACGGCACCGAGCATGAAATCGAGCGACCGATCTCCGAGAAGCCATGCGACCAGCACGCCCGGCGCGAAGTCGGAGGTGTTGCCGAGAGCCTCGAGCGTGGCGGCGAACTCTTCGACCAAGCCGCGATAGAGACAGGTGACTCCACCGACTTTGGGATCGGCAAAAGAGGAGGCGATTGCGCGCAGAAAATTCGGTCCGACGCGAACGTCACTATCGCTGACAACTAGGATTTCATGCTTGGCTTGACGCGCCATGCGCACAAGTTTATTGACTTTGTCGTTCGTGCCCAGAGGGTCGGAGCCAGTAAGCAAGCGAATGGAGCGCGTGGGGAAGTCGCGGATCAGGTTTTCGATCACTCGGATCGCAGGATCGTCGGGATCCGACACGCAGAAGAGGATTTCGAATTCGGGATAATCCTGGCGGCAAAAGCTAGCGTAGTTTTCGTATGTTTCGCGGTCCAGTCCGCAAATGGGCTTCAGGATGCTGACAGCCGGAGCGGGACCGGGAAGAGTGGCGGCGGGGGCGAAACCTGAGCCGGGAAAGAATCGCCACGCGGCGAAAATGGCGAGCAGGTAGTAGGCGAAAGGCGCGAGAGAAAGAAGGAGAAAAACATCGCAAATCGCTGTCCAAAACATCGTCAGGCAACCTTCGCGTGCTATCCCTTGCCGATAAACACGAGCGCGACACCAACGCAGACCAACAGGACGCCAAACCAGCGCTGGGCGGTCACCCGCTCGTTGAGAAAAAACCTGCCCCCGAGCGCGCCCGCTGCATAACTGAGGGCCGTCGACGGAAACACGAAGCTAACTTTGGCGAGCGACAGCATGCCCAGCAGCGCGAAAAACGCGATTGCCATCAAAGTGATTCCCGACCACATTCGCGGGAGCGCCATGGCGCGCCCTACCACGCGTGCGATAGCGCCCGGGCGAAAGTCCTTCACTTCGCCGATGGTTTTCATCGCCCGTGAGACGCAGAGCTCGCCGCCGGTGCCGACGAAAACGATCAGGATATAGAGAATAGCCTGGGTCACCACGAATGGTGCTCCGGCGTTTGCGGATGCGTGTGACCGACGACGAAAACTCCAGTACAGATGACGGCAACTCCGAGCCAGCGCACCGGCGAAATCGTCTCGCGCAGCACGAAGTGCGCCAGCAGGGCGATCAGAACGTAGGAGGCGGCCGAAGCGGGCTGGACATAGCTATAGTCCGCCCAGGAAAGAACCAGAAGATAAGCGACAAAATATGCGAGGAGGAGTCCGATCCCAATCCAGACGGTGCCGGTCGTGAAGGCCCGGAAGAAAAAATGAAAAAGGTGATCGGGCGCCCAACTGGCCATCGCGGGAAGACGCTTCATGCCCTTGCCGAGAAAAACGTCGCCGAGAGGGGCGACGGAAATCATGATGACGATCAGAGCGATGGTTTTGAGGTGGAGGCCCTGCGCCGACGTCATGCGCCTTGCGACTCACCGACTCCGGAGGCGCTATCCATTGGCGGCGGCATCGGTGGAACGGTGACGAGAGCCTTCTTGTCGACGCCCTTGCGCGCGCGCGCCACTTTGATGCGGTCTGCGCGGAGCTTCATGAAATCCACGGCTTCATGATAGAGGCGCTTGCGCTCGTGCCCATCCCACAGCGCGTCGCGAACGATGCGCCAGGCGACCTTGGGACGGAAATAGTAGCTGTCGTAAAAGCGGTTGACGGACTCGACCATGTATTCCTTGGAAAGGCCGGGATATTCGAGGTGAGGAAGCTGATGACCGCCAATATCGGTGATGGCTTCGCCGGCCAGGAAGCCTTCACGAGTTCCCTGATCGTAAAGCTCGGTGCCGGGATAGGCGTGAGCCATCGAGACTTGAATTGTTTCGCAGTCGAGATCTTTCGCGAAGTCAATGGTCTTCTCGATGGTTTCTTTCGTTTCGCCGGGAAGGCCAATGATGAAATCGCCGTGGACGCGAATGCCCACCTTTTTGCAGTTCTTCACGAAGTTGCGGCCCATCTCGAGCGTCTGGCCTTTCTTGATATTTTTCAGAATTTGAGCATCGCCGGATTCGAAGCCGACGATTAGCAAACGGCATCCGGCGTTGGCCATGGCTTTCAGCGTGTCGTAATCGCCGTGCACGCGGGCCGTGCAGGACCATTGAAACCCGACTGGCTCGAATTCCTTGCAGAGCGCCACGACGCGATCTTTGCGAATATTGAACGTATCGTCGTCAAAGAAGAATTCCTTTGCTTGGGGGAACATCTTGTGCGCCTGCTTGAACTCGCGCGCGACGCTTTCGACCGACCGCGTGCGCCACGCATGGCCCGAAAGAGTTTGCGGCCACAAGCAGAACGTACACAAGGCCGGGCAGCCGCGCGCCGTGTAAAAAGAAACGAAGGGATGCAGCAGGAACGGCACGTTGTAGTTCTCGATCGTCAAATTGTTCTGATACACATCGGTGGCGAAGGGTAGGGCGTCAAGCTCTTCCGTTTGCATCAGCGGGCGCGACGGATTGTGGATTACCTTGCCGTCTTTTACGTAGCTGGCGTTGCCAATCTCCGAGACGGGCTTGCCTTGCGCAAATTCCACTACGGCGTGATCAAATTCGCCCCGCACCACAAAGTCGAGGTCCGAGCTGGCCAGCAAGCTTTCAGCAGGCTTGATCTGCACGTGCGGACCAACAAAAGCGATTTTGATGTCGGGCTTTTGCTCTTTCATGGCGCGAGCCATGCGCAGATCGCTGTGAAAACCAACGGTGGAGGTGAACAGCACAACGAAATCGTAATCCTTCGAGGTGCTCACAACCTCAGAGGGAGGGATGTGATGAGGGGGGCCATCGAGCAAACGGCTCCCAGGCAGCATCCCGGCAGGATAAGAGAGCCAGACCGGGTACCAGTAAGACTCTATCTCCCGGGTCGCGGGCCAGCGAGAACCGGCGCCTCCGTCAAATTTCTCAAAACTCGGCGGATTCAGAAAAAGCGTCTTCATTACCGAGGACATCTTTTCACCACCCTCAGGGTTGGAGTGCGACCATCTAAATCCAGTTAATTCTACTCGATTTCGAGAGTGTGCCCAATATTTCTCTGGATTTGTTGCTACGGAAGGACTTTTGCCAGTTGGCCGGTGGCCTCCAGCAGAGTGAGCTGGGCCTGCTGGCGAGCGAAATCGGCATCCAGGAAAGCGACCCATTTGTCGTTCTCATCCAGCCGAGCCTGCTCGATCTCCTGCAGCGTGATCCGGCCCTGATCAAACTTGGCTTGTTCGACCTGCACGGTTTCCTGTGCCAATTGCAGGTCGAGCCGGGCCACTTCGCGCGTGGCGTCCAGTTCGCGCAGGCTGCGGGCTTTCTGTTGAACGTCCGATCGGACTTCCTGGCGCTTGTTGCCGAGGTTGAGCTGGGCCTCGACGAGCCGGGTTTTGGCAAGCGCGACATTGGCTGAAGTCTTGGCCGCAAACAGCGGAATAGTGACCTGTACGCCGACGTTGACATTGTTGCGCTCGAAGGTCTTATAGAACTCGCCGTAATTATTGAACTTGCTTAGGATGTCGTATTCCCCGACCAGCGCAACGGTGGGCCAGTAACTCAAGCGCGCCCCCCGGAAAATGTCTTCTCGCGCCTTGCGCTCGTGCTCGGCTTCGGCCACGGTGCGATCATTTTGTACGGCAAGGCTAACCATCTGCGATTCGGACTGAACGGCTGCGACATCGGTGGCAAGCTGCGCGGTAAAAGCGGGGTCTTCCGCTGCGACCTGAAGGGACTGACTGTCTGGAATGCCCGTGAGGTCGCGGATCTGTTGGTCGAGTATCTCTTCCCGATCTTCGATCTTGACGATGCGTTCCCGAATGCGAGCGAGTGCCAATTGGGTTCGCGTCCCCTCCATTGGCAACTCCTGGTTCGCGGCGACTCTTTCGCGGACGACCTGGAGAATCTTTTCTCCGCTGGCCTCTTCGGAGTGCATCAGATCGAGGGAATGCCGCACCTTGGCAAGCTCGAGATATGCGGTTGCGGTGCGGACCATGACCTCATCGCGTATACGATCAAGCTCAATCTTCTGATTCTCGGCTCTTTCTTCCGCGGCGTGTTGCTGAGCCTTGAGCACCGGATCGAACACGCTCTGGGTGTAGTCCAGTTCAAAGACGGCGGGAGCGTGCCCTCCCGGCAACGATGGAAATCCGTGGGTGTACGCTGCCCCGGAACCTGTGTAGAGATTTGGCAAGAACGCAGCGCGGTTTACCCGAGCCTCGCCCAAAGCCACGTTGTACTGCACCTGCGCGAGTTTCACGTCGCGGCTATTTTGGAGCGCCAGCGTCACCGCCTGACGGAGGGTCAAGGTGGAAGCGTCCTGGGCGCGCGAGGGAGCCGCGAAAAAGAGAGCGAGGCAAGCGGACAACCCAAGCGCCCCATTTCTGCGAGCGCTCATTCGACCCCCGCCGCGATTCGCAAGGTTATTCATGGCGCAGTGCCTCCGTCGGCTGAAGTCTCGCCGCCCGATTTGCGGGGAGATAGCCAAAGATCAAGCCCGTAGAGCAAGATACTACGAACGCCAGAACAACCGAGAGCCACGATATCGGCACGCTGATATTCTGGGTATCCGGGAAGAATCGCAGCAGCAACCGAAGCAGCGCAGGAATCAAAACGGCAATCAATATTCCGGCAAGGGCTCCGGTGCCGCTTATGGCCATTGCTTCCATCAGGAACTGATAGCGAATGGCGGCACCCGACGCGCCGATGGCTT
Source organism: Candidatus Acidiferrales bacterium (assembly GCA_036518755.1). Lineage (GTDB taxonomy): Bacteria > Acidobacteriota > Terriglobia > Acidiferrales > UBA7541 > Palsa-295. The sequence continues at coordinate 6,359 of DATDMO010000420.1, forward strand.
TGCGAATCCCGATTTCGCGAGTCCGCTCGGTGACTGTTACAAGCATGATATTCATAATTCCAACTCCGCCGATCGCCAGCGCGATCAGGGCAATCAGGACGAGGATGACAGTGAGTGCCAGCGCAATTGCTTCCGCCGTCTCGAGAATGCCGCTGAGATTTTGCACCCGATATTGGGCGCCAGGGCGATGGCGGCTTTGGATAATCTCCTTCACTTGCTGCGTGACGGCGGGCACGTCCTCTGGACGCATGGCTTTGGCGTAGAGGGTCGCAAAATAATCGGCGCCCGTGTAATAACGCAGCAAAGAGAAGGGGACAACAGCCGAGTCCTTAGTAATTTCCGTCGGGCCCAGGATGGCGAGGCGTTCTCGAAATACTCCGATCACGGTGAAGTGGAGTTCGCCCGCACTAATCTGTTTTCCATCGGGATCCTCGAAGGGGAAAACGCGGCGTGCGAGATCTTCCGTAATCAAGCAGACCTTGCTGCGGGCCGCCAAATCGGATTCGTCGAAATAGCGGCCGCGAACGATTGCAAGGTTGTGGACCGCCTCATAATCCTGCGTGACGCCCACCAGATTTATGGGACGCTCCTGGCCGTTCATCGACACCGTCAACTGCTGGTCGTTCGTTCCCGCCACCGCCGTCACCAGTTGTGACAAACCTTCTTTCACAGCCGCTAAATCCGCAGGAGTGATTTGGTCGGCAAGGTTCATGCCGCCGGGTTCACCGGAGTTGATCACATTGGCGTAGACGAGGTTTGCGCCCACGCCCTCGATCTGCGCGAGTGCGTATCGCTTTCCGGTAAGGGCTATTGTCACAACCAGAACGATCGATGCGCTGCCTATCACCACGCCGAGCATGGTGAGAACTGCGCGCATTCTGTTGGCCCGGAGAGCCTGCATGGCGAGTTTCCACGTCTCACCCCAGAATGCCGACGTATTGCGCGCGATGGCCATTCAAGTTGACGCGAAAATTTAACTTCCAAGAACGGAGCCGCCGAAGGAGAATCCACGGAGAAAGGCGGCTCAGGGCGAAGACTTTTCAAGCCGATCGAGCCGCGCTCGCGCATCCTTGTTTTTCGGTTGCAGGCGGAGGGCGGCACGATACTGCTCCGCCGCCTCGGCGTTCTTGCCCTGAGCTTCGTAGAGCCTGCCCAGCCACTTGCGGGCCGCCGCGTGCGAAGGCCAATCGCTGCGTTCCGGTGTACTCGCGAGATAGGCTTTTAGATTCTCCTCTGCAACCGGCAAATTCGCGGTGGCCAGCACTCCGGCGACGCCGCGATAGAACGCAAGCCGCGGATCATTGGGCACCACTTCGGAAGCTGACTGGACAGCGGCTTGTATGTCCGCCGGTTGATTCTGAGTTTCGAAGAAATTGGCTACTTCAAAATACGGATCCGCTGTTTTTGGCTTCGCGCTCAGAACCTGGCGAATCTCGCTTTCCGCATCAGCAAGTTTCTTGAGGCCCTCGCGGTAGTAGAGGGCGCGGGCCAGGTGGCCTTGGATAGGATCGAGTGCTGCAATCGCGTTCACCTGATCGAGCGCCTCGTATTTGCTGCCTCCGGCGATCCAGGGGGCGTCAAGGCAGTACTCTTCCAGGTCGCGCCGGGCGGCGACATTCGAAGGGTCAAGTGTGACGGCTTGCTGGAATTCTCTTTTCACTTTCTTTGCTAGAGAAAAGCTGCGATCGCGATCCGCCTTGCCTCCATCAGCGCGTCCGAGCCATTGGTGATAAAGGGAATTCTTCGGTTCGAGGGACACCGCCCTCTCCAACTGGGCGATCGCGCTGTCGTAGTCCAAGATCTCGTAGTAACTGCGTCCCAGCCAATACGCCGCTGTGGCGTTCGAAGCGTTCTGCGATGCCGTTGCTTGCAGCGTTGCAATCGCGGCCGCGTAATTACCGGCGTTGAACTGATGCTGTGCCGACTCGATCGCGCTGGGCGCGTCGGCTCGCAATCGTGGCGCATAGAAACCGGCTAGAGCAAGTAGAACAGCCGACAATATGAGCTTCGCAACCGGGCTTGGAGCGTTCAATAGGTTTCCCCTGGCCGCACTTCCATGCCGTTCTTCAGGTTCTGATCGACTGGCTCGGCTACGCGGTCGCCCACCATCAATCCGGACATCACCTCGTATTTCGAAGTGCTGGCAATACCCACAGAGATGTCGCGGCGGCGCAGTTTGTTGCCACTGAAAATGAAGACATAGTGCCCGCGCTTGTCTTCCCGCACGGCTGCGCGGGGCACAACCACCACTCCACGCCGTTCGTGGACCAGAATCTTTACTTGCACGTTGGTGTTCGGCAATAACTCCAGCTTGTCATTGTCGATCGAGCATAGGACCTCGCCCACGCTGCGCATCCCCCGCGAGACCACCTGTTTTGGCACTTGCTCAGTGTGACCGGTCCAAACGGTTCCAGGCCTGGCATCCCAAGTGACTTCGACATCTTGGCTGGACTCGAGAAGCCCCAGATCCGGCTCATCGACGAAGGCTCGTACGCGTACGTGCCTCAGGTCCGCCATTTCGGCCAGGGTGTCGCCCACTTTGACGTAATCGCCGGTGTGCACGGGCAACGAATAGAGCGTGCCATCGAGGGACGAGATCACGGTGGCGGAACGCGCCTTCTCGTCAAGAGACTGCACTTCGTCTTGAGATTTGCTCAATCGAAGCGTCGCCGCTTCGATACTTGCGGCCGATCTTTGCGCCAAATCCTGCTTTCTAGCCTCAAGCGCGTTCAGATTTGCTCGCGCCTTGGCCAAACTGGCCTCATTCTCTGCGAGTTCGTCTCCGGTGGCTGCCTGCTTGGCGACGAGACCTCGCAAGGCTTTTTCGGCGTTTTCGAGATTCCTTACTTGCAGGCGCGCGGCGGCGAGATCACCTTGGAGCTGTGCTACCTGGTCCGGGGGACCTCCGGCTCGCGCATTGCGAAGATCGGTTTGCGCCGCAAGGCTATCGGCGCGCGCCTGCGCCAGCTGGGAGCGAATATCGGCCGCATCGAGCGTCAGGATCACTTCGTCGCGATGGACGGCCTGGCCTTCGACGGCCATCACTTTCTTGACGAACGTAGGGAATTCCGCATGAGCCACGACGGGCGAAATAGGCTCTACCTTGCCATTGCTCGTGATATCCACAGTCAAATCCTCGCGCGTCACCGTTACAACGGGAACCACGGGCGGCTGGCTGCGCAAGCCGAGGACAATCACAATGAGCACGACCAGGCACGCAATCAGAACCGCGAGGATCGTTGTATTTCGCTTTTTGCTTTGTGTCATTCAATCGACCGCATGACGCGAGCAACCAGACATCGAATCATAAAAGTGTAACAGACCGCTCTCAGGCCTGCTCGTTCAAACCGTCCCGACACACGGGGCCGCGGCCTCCCTCCTTCGCTTCGTCTAAGATGCAGCATCCAGGATTAACGGCACCCGCAAGACCACCCCTTTTCCGTTCGCCACCATTGCCCCGGCCCCCGCGGGCATGTGATATTCTGTGGCGCCGAAAAGAGGCTATCGAATGAGCTATATAGAGCGTATCCAGAATGATCTTACCGCAGCCATGAAGGGAAAGGATGAATTGCGGCTGAGCGTGTTACGCATGGTAAAGAGCGCGCTGAAGAACAAGGAAATCGAAAAGATGCGCCCGCTTGAGGACATGGAATCCCTCCAGATTCTGCAAACGCTCGTCAAACAGCGGCGCGAGTCCATCGATCACTTCAGGCAGGGCGGGCGAAAGGATTTGGCGGAGAAAGAAGCCCAGGAAATCAAGATCATAGAGGAGTATCTACCCGCCGCTCCTAGCGACGAGGAGATTCGCCGCGCGGTCGAGCAGGCTATTTCCGAAACCAGCGCCGGTTCCCTGAAGCAAATGGGCGCGGTGGTCAAGGCAGCTAGAGCAAAGCTCGAAGGCAAAGCCGTCGATGGTAAGGTGCTGAGCGACCGCGTGCGCGAACGCCTCTCCGAGAAATCCTGAAAGCCTCAACTGAGTTCGCATCAACTTCTGTCTCGTCGGCTCTAAGCTTGCTTGAAAGTGCAGGTGATGCTAACTTCCGCGCCTTCTGGGGGGGAGCGACCAGCACGAAAGCCCTGTAGGGTAAGATGCCAGCGGAGGCGCCACGTGGAGACCAAGATTTGGAGCTCGACCGCACCCGTCGGTGAGTTTAGTCCATACACGGAAGCGGAAGGTGTCAAAGAGTTTAGCTTTCGTGCTGTGATGCTTGGAGCCCTCTTCGGCGTTTTATTCGGCGCCGTTTCGGTTTATGTGGGCCTGCGAGCCGGCCTCACGGTTTCCGCCTCGATACCGATCGCCGTCCTTTCGATCAGCATCTTGCGCGCGTTCGGGCGCTCCACAATTCTTGAGAACAACATCGTGCAGACCACTGGTTCGGCGGGCGAATCGGCTGCCGCGGGCGTGATTTTCACGATGCCCGCATTGATCTTCCTGGGTTTCTCGCTCAATACGGAATACTGGCGAGTGTTTTTCCTGGCGCTACTGGGCGGAACGCTTGGCGTGCTGTTCATGATTCCGCTGCGGCGGCAACTGATCGTGAAAGAGCATGGCAACCTCACGTTCCCCGAGGGCACTGCATGCGCCGATGTACTCGTCGCCGGGGAACGCGGAGGCTCTTTCGCTGGTCGGGTCTTCTGGGGCTTGGGCCTCGGCGGCGTTTATACGGTCTTGATGAACACCTTTGGACTCTGGCCCTCGCAACCCGACTACCAACCGAAATGGCTTCCGGGCGCGTCGATGCGCTGCACGAT
>DATDMO010000421.1:0-9056 GCA_036518755.1 Candidatus Acidiferrales bacterium
CTGACCGACAACAAAACGAGGATCATTCAAGATCCCGAGGTGCGCGTGAGCGACGGGGAGAAAGCCACGCTGAAGATCGGGGACCGAGTGCCCGTGGCCACGGGCAGCTTTCAGGCGGGCGTAGGAGTGGGGACCAGCTCCATTAATCCTCTCGTAAATACGCAATTCCAATATATCGACGTCGGAGTAAACATCGACGTAACGCCGCGCGTGCATCCGGATGGCGATGTCAGCATGAAGCTTTCGATCGAAGTATCGTCGATTACGGGCACCAGCAACATCGGCGGGATCAACCAACCTGTAATCAGCCAACGTAAGATCGAACACGACATCCGGTTGAAAAACGGCGAAGTGAGCGTGCTAGGCGGGTTGATCGAGCGGACACAGACGAAAAACCTCAACGGCATTCCCGGCGTCGCCCAGCTTCCTCTCTTCCGCTATCTTTTCGCCGATAACAGCAACGAAGTTAAGGAAGATGAAGTGCTGATCGTGCTTACGCCACACGTGATACGACTGCCGTCGATTACCGCAGCCAACCTGAGGACGATCGCGGCGGGGACGGACACGGATGCGCGCGTGTACCGCGACGACCAAGAGGGTGTCTCCATGCCAGCGATTCCTAATGGACCGTCTACCTCCGTCCCGTCGCAAACGGTTCCCCCAACCGGAGCGGCGCCGGCAGCGCAACTGCACTTCGACCCGTCAGCCGCGACATTGAAGCCAGGCGACACGACGACTCTTGGCCTAGCAATCTCAAACGTGACGGATCTTTATTCGATCCCACTTTTGATTCACTACGATCCCGCGGTCATTCAGGTTGAGGAAGTCCGGAACGGCGGCTTTCTTTCCGGCGGCACGCAGGAAATCGCAATCGTGCAGCGGATTGATTCGCAACGCGGCGAGGTGGTCGTTTCCGCGACCCGGCAGCCCAATACGCCCGGCGTGAACGGGTCTGGCACATTACTCGGTATCGTGGTGCGAGGCGTGGCTCCCGGCAAAACCGCCTTGCAAATCCTTCAGGTCAATGCACACGACTCGCAACAGCGTACGATTCCAGTGGTCTCCGGAGAAGGCACAATACAGGTACAATAGACTGGGGCCGTATGGGCGGTAAATCGCGCGACAAAATAGTTATCAGGATAGAGCGAAGAGCGGGTCTCCGCGGCCACGCCGGAGGAGAAGCCGGACTAACCCTTCTGGAACTGGTAGTGGCTTGTTCCATCCTGATGGTGCTGGCCACGGTGGCGATGCCGATGGCGCGTGTTACCGTTGTCCGGCACAAGGAAGAAACACTCCGCTACGATCTGCGTGAAATGCGCGACGCGATCGATCACTATAAGGATGACGCGGACAAAAACCTAATCCAGGTGCAGGCGGGAACCGAAGGATACCCTCCCGACCTGCAAACATTGGTGGACGGGGTTCAATTGACCAGCGCCCAGGACAAGGACAAGAAGGTCCGATACCTTCGTGAAATCCCCAAGGATCCGATGACGGGCAACCAGGATTGGGGACTGCGATCCACGCAAGATGATCCTGATTCGAAGTCGTGGGGTGGGCAAGACGTGTTCGATGTATATAGCCAGTCAACGGGCACGGCGCTCGACGGAACGAACTATTCGGATTGGTGATCGGTGACACGCTTTGACAGAGGATCTTTGATGAAGGCACCATGCGACACGACTAAGCGAAGAGGGGGCGTGGAAGGGGGTTTCACACTCCTTGAAATTTTGATGGTGGTGACGATCATCGTGATCCTGGCGACACTCGGCGCTGCTCGCTACGATCAGGCGATGGTGCGAGCGCATGAAGCGGCTTTAACCCAGGACCTTTCCGAGATGAATAAGGCGATTCAAAATTACACGGCGGATAAAGAGGCGGCGCCCACGTCGCTCGACGACCTCGTACAAGCACAGTATCTCGGAAGGATTCCGAACGATCCGATCACCGGCACAGCGGACTGGACCACCGAGAATTGCGATTTGCTCGTGAATGTCGATCAAACCTCAACGGGCATTTGCAGCGTGCATTCTTCGTCGGACAAAGTATCACCATTCACGAAGACTCCCTATAGCTCCTGGTAAACGCGCAGGCAACCGGTGAGGATCCGCGCGTTTTGAGATTCTGGCTATGGTGATGGTGATGATGCTTTCCCCGCAACCCGTTGGCGTATCCTCGGCTGCCGCTCAGACTGAGTCCGACATTTCCCCGATTCAAATTCAATCCGATATTCCGTCGGTGTATCAGACGCTCGGAGATTATTTTCCGGTCGGTGCGGCGATTTGGCCAGGCGATCTCAGCGGGCCGCATGCCGAGCTTCTAGTGAAGCACTTCAACAGCATAGTGGCTGAAAATGCGATGAAAATGGCCTATCTGGGACCCACCGAGGGCGTATTTGATTTCAAGGTGGCGGATACGCTGGTCGATTTCGCCAAAGCTCACCACATGCTGATCCGGGGTACTGCACTCGTGTGGCATCAGGCAAATCCGCCCTGGCTATTCAAGGACGCCGGAGGCAACGACCTGCAGCCGGGTCCGGAAAGCAAGGCTCTACTGCTGCGACGGCTGAAAACTTACATTCGAACCGTGGTTTCGCACTACAAGCACGACGTCTACGCTTGGGATGTCGTAAACGAGGTCATGGATCCCGAGCAACAGGACGGTTTCCGACGCTCACCGTGGTTTGAAGTCACCGGCACGGACTACATCGATACGGCCTTCCGCACCGCTCGCGAAGCGGCGCCTCACGCAAAGCTTTTCGTCAACGATTACGGCACGACCGATCTCACAAAGAGAATGTTTCTTTACAATTTGGTTAAGGAGTTGAAGGCTCGAGGCGTGCCGATCGATGGAGTTGGCCATCAAATGCATATCAATATTCGACAGCCGTCGAGCGAAGCGATCACGGACACGATCCGCATGTTTTCGGCGCTAGGCATCGACAACCAGATCACGGAATTAGATGTCAGCGTCTATGACAACCCCAAGGATTCTTGCGAGGCCATATCCCGAGACGCACTGATAGAGCAAGGTTACCGGTACCGCGATCTTTTTCAAACGTTTCGCGATCTAAAAGGCGAACTCAGCGGAGTCACGTTCTGGGGACTCGCCGACGACCACACTTGGCTTAAGAAATTCCCAATTGCGCGATTGGACCTGCCTTTACTCTTCGACGAACACCTGCATACCAAACCTGCCTATTGGGGCATTGCCGACCCTACGCAGCTGCCGGCCCGACCGGTTAGCCCCCAGTCCGCAGCCGAACCCGCAACACCACCCTGTTCGACGCCATAAGTTGGCAAAAAAAAACGGGAGGCAAAGCCTAAAAGGCCTCACCTCCCGGGGTGGGTGGGGTTTGTTGCCGAACACCCAGCATGGAATTTTGGTGTTCCGCGCCTGAGTGGATCGGCAAACCGGCCTTGAGCCGGTGCCACGTATGCCCCCACCTTTATCACGGGCCCGGAAGGGGTGTCAATGTTAATTGCGGGGTGGGAGGGGTTGGTCAAACCAAGCGTCGATCGCCATACCAATGGACTCCAGATGGCCAGTAAAGAAATGGTCTGTACCTTCAACAATTACGAGGCGCTTGGGCTCCGGGATGGTCGCGAAAAGAGCCTCGATATTGGCACGGGAGCCGAATTGGTCCTGGCTACCTTGAATGATCAGCTTGGGCTTGACACAGGCGCGCAGATAGCTGACGTCAACGTTATCAACCGGCAAGCCCAGGCCGATCATGCTGATTACCCGTGCGTCTTCACAGCCCACATGGAGCCCCACCCATGAGCCGAAACTGAATCCTGCGAGAACGATGGCTTTGCCGGGGAAGTCCGCCGACAGGTAATCCAGAGCAGCGCGGATATCCGCCTGCTCTCCGATTCCGCGATCGTGCACACCTTCGCTTTGCCCCGCACCACGAAAGTTAAAACGCAACACCGGCGCGCCGCGCTGGTGCAAAGCTTTGGCCGTGTGATAGACGACCTTATTGTCAAGAGTGCCGCCGTAAAGCGGGTGCGGATGGCAAACAACAGCTACGAAGTCCGGTTCGGCGGAAACGGTCCAGAGGCTCGCTTCGAGGCGACCTGCGGGTCCTTTGAGGAAAATACTTCGATGAAAGATCTCGGGCATTCGCGAGGCCTAAGGCTCCGGCACCCAGGATTTACGCGCGAAGATGCTGCACTGGCGTGGATGCAGAAACATGCGTTGATCGTAACGACTATGAGCAAATCAGTCAAACAGCTTCGTCGTCTCTTCGCCCGGGAAATGCGTTGCAGCAGCGTAGCAAGCAATGGTAGCTTTGGCGCAGGTGCGGGGAAGCGAGGGCTCATGGCAAATGGCCTGGAAAGACGAGCCGCCCGGCGTTTCTCGATGATGCTGCCGTTGAAGGTGCGATTCACCGCGGGAGACGGCGTCACTGAAAAATCGGGCGAAACGCGAGACGTCAGTTTTCGCGGCCTGTATTTTCTGATCGAAGCGAGCCTTGAGACCGGGAGCTCGATCGAGTTCGTCCTCACGCTGCCTCAGCAGATTACGCTCGCGGGTGACGTGCACATTCGCTGCTACGCGCGCGTGGTGCGCGTGGAGTCGCACAACGGCAGGCGGGGTGTGGCTGCACGAATCGAGCGGTACGAGTTCCTTCCCGCGGCGGCGTAGGCGAGCGGCATCCGAAATCGCAGGCCGGCGAATTGGCCGCGTGCATTCGGGTAATTCGCAATAGCCGCGGAGAAACCCCGCTGAAAAATCCCTTCTCTTATCTCCTCCTCTGACGCAAGATTTACGCTTGGGGTCTCGCATGGCGCGACATACGCTGCTGATCGACGCGGACGACACGCTTTGGGAAAACAATATTTTCTTCGAGAAGGCAATCGAAGATTTTGTTTCCCAACTTGAACACCTTGGTTACACGCGCGAATACATCCGGCACATCTTGAACGAAACCGAACGCCGAAATATTCGTCAACACGGCTACGGAGTGCGCAGCTTCCGAAGGTCGCTCGAAGAGACCTACCTGAAGCTGGCTGGGAATTCCGCGAAGCGCGAGATTGTGAAAGAAATCGAGCGAGTGGCACTCGAGCTGGAGAGCACGCCTCCGCACATACTGGATGGGGTGCCCGAAACGCTTGTTTATCTTTCGAAGCATCATCGCCTCATTCTGCTGACAAAAGGCGAGCCTGCCGAGCAAGCAGCCAAAGTGGAGCGATCCGGCTTGCAGTCCTATTTCGAGGCGATTGAAATCGTGCTGGAGAAGGATTCAGGCACCTACACACGGATCATCGATCAATTCAAGATCGTAAAATCGCATGGCTGGATGGTGGGAAACAGCCCGCGCAGCGACATCAATCCAGCGTTGCAATCAGGCCTGAACGCTGTCTTCATTCCGCACTCCGCCACATGGGAGCTGGAAAGATCGGAACTGGAAAGCGGCACCGGCAAGTTATTGATCCTTTCCACTTTTCGCGACCTGCGCGGGCATTTCTAGCGACCCCCAACAGTTGCAGTCCAATTTGTCCCGCGCGAGCACATCCGCGCTGCTTTCTATCACCCCTTGCACCCGATACGATCGAGTAAGAGAGGTGCCCACTTGACAGCCGATCACCGACATGAGTTTGCCGATTTCGAAGGCGTGACGTATCTGAACGCCGCGCTTCAAGGGCCGATGCCGCTTGCAGCAGCTCGCGCGGCGGAAGCTGCGCTCGAATGGAAGAAACGACCGTATCAATTGCCGGACGCTTTGTACTTCGACCTTCCAGACCGCATACGTGACAAGACAGCGGCGTTGATCGGGGCCCGCGCCGATGAAATCGCGGTGACGACCGGTGCGAGCGCGGGTCTCGCTTCCGTTGCGGCCGGCATTGATTGGAAGCCGGGTGACGAAGTGCTCGTTGGACGGGGTGAGTTTCCGGCGCATTTTTCAACTTGGCTCAGCTATCAGAAGGTCGGGAAACTCCGAGTGCGCATCATCACTCCGAAGGGCCGCTTTATTACGGCCGATGATTATATCGAGCAAATCGGGCCGCGCACACGCGTCGTTTCGGCGAGCCTAGTGCGGTTTGATAACGGCGTGAGGCTCGATGCGGCGCGTGTGGCAGAGTCCTGCGAGAAGCAGGGCACGGCGCTGCTCCTCGATCTTTCTCAATGTGCGGGAGCTATGAAGCTGGATATTCGCGAACTGGGCGCGGCCATGGCCGTCTGCAGCGGATATAAATGGCTCCTTGGTCCGTACGGCACCGGATTCTTCTGGGTTGCGAATGAGTGGGTTGAACGCCTGACCCTCGGCTCGGTCTACTTCATGGCCCTCGAAGGCGCGCGCAATTTCCACGCGCTGCCAATCGAAAATCAGCAGGCCGCTCCGGGGGCGCGTCGCTGGGACTCGGCGGAAACGGCGAATTTCACGAATCTGGCTGCGTTCGAGTCTTCGCTGGATCTTCTGTTACGCATTGGCACGAATGCGATTGCGACTCACATTCGCTTGCTTGTGGACGAGTTAATTAAGCGGCTGCCAGTTACGCGATGCAGGCTTGCTTCGCCGGAGGAGTGCGATCGACGCGGACCCTACGTGTGCATTTCGGCGCCCAACCCGGACGATACCCCGGCACTCTACGAGAAACTGCGAAGCGCGCAAGTGGATGTCAGTTTGCGCGAAAATGCGTTGCGCATCGCCCCACATATTTACAACACGCGCGAGCACATTTCACGGCTGGTTGAGATCTTGTCTGAGCAGGCGGCCGACGCAGGCTATCGAGAGCCGTAATCTTTGGGATCCTGGTAAAGGAAAGGAATGTGCACGACGGCTTCAACGTCCACCGGACGACCGGCGCGCGTCGCGGGACGAAACTTCCATTCGCTGAGCGCCTGAATCGCATTTTGGTCGAGTTGCGGATCGAGTCCCCGCACAACTTGGATGCTATCGACTGAACCATCCTTGCGGATGATTGCATAGAGAACGACTTCGCCTTGCACGTGAGCCTTGATCAGATCGGGCGGATACTTCGGATCGGCCTTCCGAATGGGGACGGGTCCCGCGAGGCGCTCCCGCGGTGCGGCCGACAGTCGGTCGTCTTCGTCTAATTCCGCAAAGCTTAGAATCCAGCTTCCGCTGACGCTCGTGAGATTGGGAAGATTCACGTGCATCGTGTACACCTGGCTGCCGGACAAAATCTTTTCCGGCGGCAAGCTCGGATCGAGCGCGCCCACGTTTGGCGGTCCTCGCCGGGAATTGACGGATGGCGCAGTGAAATTAGGCGCATCGAGATTCAACGCATTCAACGGGCTGCCCGATGAGGCGATGCCTCCCCGGCTGGATGGCCTGATGCCTCCGCCGACACTAATCGCGGCAGGGAGCGCACTGGAATTCGCGCCAACGCGGCTGCCGTCAGTTGCCGTCGATGCGGTGCTGCCGCCAGCACCCGGTCCCGTGGAATGACTTGTCGGGCTCGCAACCGTTCCCGGCTTTTTCCCTTCCGGCGAGACGGAAATTCGCGCGGCGAGATTTCCTTCGGGCACTTCCGCGGACGGGGCGGGCGGACCCGGTGTTGCGGAGAGAGCGATGATGCGACGGCTATCAGCCCTGTCGCTAGCGCCGATTTCGGGAGCTGTCGTAGCGTCCTCGCGTGTCTCGCGTTGTCGCGCAACCGGCGCTGACATGGCGCTGACCGGCATTTTCGGACGTGGGATCGCGCGCGCCTTCGAAACAATATTGAAAGGGACCGGGTTCTTCGCAGAGTCCGCAACTTCTGGCGGAACATCATCCCTAATGGCGCGGCGCTGAATCTTCGGCGTCGAGTTCGCAACGGACAACTGGAAGCTTGGCTTCTGCAATCGTGGTGTTGGCCACTGTACGATATTCGGGAGTTGCGGTACGACCTTCGGAGGTGCGCTGGGCGCGTCCGGTCGGATGAGAGTTTGTCTGGGATGCGTCACGCGCACCGGAATCGAAAGGATGCTCTGACGCGCGCGAGAAGCATCCGCGCCCGGACTTTCCGAAACGGTAGGGGCAGCATTCTTCGGTTTCTCGCGAGGCAGTGGAGCGGGCAACGAAATCCGCGAGAGATCGGGCTGTTCGTACCAAGTCAATTCGATTTGCACCGGAGCAAGCGTTGGAGTGTGCGCGGGTAAGAAACCCCAAATCGGCAGGACCAAAAGCCATGTCACGGCAATGTGCCACAAGGACGACGCTGTAAAGGCCTTGCCCGGCAATCTGCCCCGTATCCAGTCGACATGAAAGCCGCGGTCTCTTGTCAGCTCAGCCTCTCGCGGCGCGCGCGGCCGACTCACGACACCGCGCAGGCTGGCAATGAACCCCTCGCGCGGTGTTTCCCAGTCAATCCCGAGGTCGAGGCGAGGCAACCGCGAATGCGGCTCCAGCTCGATCAACGAATCCGCCGGAGGTTCCTGGTCGCGTTGGAGAAGAGTGAGCATCGTTCGAGCATTATACGTCGAGGGGATTGGATGCGCGGCAGTTATGCGGCGGCTGCCAGGCGATAAAAACTGAGTATGGCGTCGCCCTGCTCTAGTGACCGAGTAAGCTCCAGACGATCCAACCGAGTGATCGCGGGCATTTTGGGGCTGTGCTCGACGATGACAAGGCCCTGGGGAGCAATCAGATGCGAGGTATCGAGGAATTCCAGGACAAAGGTATATTCCTTCGTGTTTTCGTACGGCGGATCGAGGAAGACGAAATCGGCGAGCACGCGTCGCTTGGTCAGTTTCTCCAACGCTTTCGCCGCATCCGCTTCGATCAATTCCGCTCCGGAAAAAACGTCGAGTGCAGCCAGATTCTCGCGGGTCAACTTTGCGGCCTTCGGATTGGATTCGACAAAAATTACCTGGCGGGCTCCCCGGCTAATTGCTTCGATGCCGATCGCTCCGGTGCCGGCGTAAAGATCCACAAAGAGCGAATCCTCAACAGAGGGACCGAGAATATTGAAAAGCGTCTCGCGCAACCGGTCGCTTGTGGGTCGAAGAGACAGGAGGCCAGGGCCTTTGAGCCTCCGGCTGCGAAATTTGCCCGCTATGATGCGCACGCGTTTATCCCACAGACGCCAGTTGGTATCGCTTCT
>DATDMO010000422.1:0-3429 GCA_036518755.1 Candidatus Acidiferrales bacterium
CACGGATCTTCGCCGGGGGTCCGGGGTTCATCCCAAGTGAGCAGCGCGCCTGCTTTTTCGAGCCGCTGGACAGCGTTGCGAGAGGCATTGGCCTTCGCCAACAGCAATGGGAGCGGCAGGGGACCTCGCGTGGAGGCAAGCACTTCGCGGATTCTTGCTTCGGCCTCACGGGCGGGGGGGCTGGATTTGGCGCGACGATTCGCGGCGCTGGTTTCGTTGGGCGGGTTTGGATTCCAAGCGACGATTTTGTGGGTGCGAGTTTTTCGTGGGCTCACAACGTCGCGCGCCGCCAGATAGCCGCGGCGAAGAAGTTTTTCGGCGGTGGCTTCGCCTCCGGGCCAGCGGCGCGCGCGCGAGGTCAGTGAGGGGTTCTCCTTGTCGAAAAGGCGCAGTAGATCGAGCTCGTCATTCTCGAAGCCGACGATTTTTTTGGTCGCGGCCAATTCACGCAGATAGGTTCGGCCCAGATCGGTAAGCGAGAAGGCGCGATTGTGGCGAAGCTCGATTTCAGGCGGCAACGTCGCGCGAAAGGCTTCACCGATTGGAGCAAGATAATAGCGGCTGATCCAGTGGCCCAACTCGATCAAGTTGGGTGGCAGCGCCGGGAGCGGATCCATCAGCTCGGCGATTTCCTTTATCTGGGCGACATCAGGAGGCCGGTGGGATTCAGCGATGCCCACGCCGACCATGGCGCGTTTTCCGAAAGGGACGACCATGCGACGGCCCACCAGGGATTGTCCATCGAAGGAGGCAGGGACGGCGTAGGTGAAGGTCGAGTGCAGAGGCACCGGGAGTGCCACTTCGCAGTAGCGTTGGGGCATGGCAGCGCCATAGTGTAGCAGCCCGCGCGAGGGGTCCTCATTTTTGGGAAGGTGGATCGAGATTTTCAGAGGCTGACGAGGACGACGCCGACGAAGATGAGGAAGATGCCGAACCACTGAGTGCGCTCGATGCGCTCGCGAAGGAAAATCCAGGAGAGCAAGACGGTGACAGCTCCGTAAAGGGATGCGAGGACGCTGACGACCGCGACGTGGCCGGTGCTCAGTCCGGCGTTATTGGCGACGAAGGCGAATGTATCCATCAGGCCGACGGCCAGTAGGAACCACCAGATGTTGCCGCGCGGGAGCGGGACCGCTTTGCCAGTCGGAATGCCCACCAGGAGAAGCACGGAGAGCGTGGTGATGCGGACGACCCACACGGAAACGGCGCTGCCGACTAGCGGAACGACGTGAAAGCCAAGCCACCAAAACATCACGCCATAGCCGGTCGCGGCAAGAATCGCCAAGGCAGCGCCCTTGGACAAATGTGCCTCGGAAACATGGTCGCTACCCGAACCGGCTGCCGGCTTGTCGGACGCGAATGAAAGCGCGGCGAAGATTACGCCGACGAGAGTCACTGCAAGGCCTGTGGCGCGAAGGGCGTGGATCCGTTCGCCGCTGAGCAGAGCGAGCACAACCGTGAGAGCCGGATATGCCGACGAAACCGGTCCGGCGATGCTCATCGCGCCGACTTCGAAGGAGCGATAGAGCGCCAACCCAGAAACAGTATTGAGCACTCCCGCGATACTGGCGAAGAACCAAGGTCTCCACCCCGGAGCCATGCCGCGAGAAAACACGCCGGCCTGCCATAGATATATCGTGAGGGCCAGGAAGCCGAAGAACTGCATGATCATCAGCGTGCGGTAGGCTCCGATGCGCCGCGAAGGAAAGCGCGCCGAGAAATCCGCCACACCCCAGCCGAGAGCCGCCGATATTCCGAGGATTATATCCACACTTTTTTCCTAGGATATATTCGTCAATATTGACACTTCTCTATTCGCGGCATCGAAGAGAGATTCTTCGACTGCGTGACCGGACGTCCCGCAAGAGCGGGACGCAAGAGCGTGTCAGGCCACTCCGCTCAGAGTGACAATCCTGGTTTGATGGTCACTTGCGCTTTGGCGCGAGGCCGAGAACGGCCATCACCTTCTGCAAATCCTTCCAGACCTCGCCCTTTGCGTTCGGATTGCGCAGCAAATATGCCGGGTGGTACGTGGCGATCAACTTTGCGCCGCGAAAGTCAAACCATTCGCCGCGGAAGCGAGAGATGCCTTGATTAGTTTGGAGAAGGGTTTGCGCCGAGCAAGCGCCGAGGCAGCAGATTACCTTCGGCTGAATCACGCCGAGCTGGCGAAGCAGGAACGGCGAGCAGGTAGCGATTTCGTCATTTTCCGGGAGGCGATTTTCGGGTGGGCGGCATTTGACGACGTTGCAGATGTAAACGTCGGGACGGCGAAGCCCCATAGCCTCGATCATTTGCGTGAGCAGTTTACCGGCGCGGCCTACGAATGGCTCGCCCTGAATATCTTCGTCGCGGCCGGGACCCTCTCCGACGAAGACGAGTTGCGCTTTCGGATTTCCAACGCCGAAGACGATCTGCGTACGAGCTTTGTGCAGCTTGCAACGCATGCAATTCGGGCCGATGTTTTCGCGGATGAGCTCGAGGCTGTCGTTTTCAATGCGTTCCTCGAACAGCGACTGGGCAGCTACGGGCGGAACGAAACCAGAAGCGGGCCGCGGCGCCATCACGGGCGCAGAGAACGAAGCTGTGCTAGCGGCCGCCAGTCTCAAATCGGATGCTGCTGCAACCGGTGCGTCGACGGAGGCCCCCGCAACTTCGGCGCCGCCAGCCGATGCCGGCGTGGCGGCTAGCCGGTTCGTCCGGCTGAGGTAGTACGGGCCGAGGCCAAGATCGTCGGCATAGCGAAACCAAACTTCCGCGCGAGTGCGGTTCGATTTCGATTCATCCATGGGCGCAAATTATCGGCGAGAGCGTCCGGATTCACAAGGACCCATTTGATTGACGAGCTGCGGAGCGCTGCGGCAAATTGACCCGGCGGTTTCCTCGCGCCTATACTGAGTCGTTGCACGTGGGAACTGCGTAGGAAGGAATCGCTGTGGAACAGCCTGTTATTTTGAGTGCGGTGCGCACGCCCATTGGTAAATTCATGGGCGGGCTGTCGCCCCTTACCGCGCCGGAACTGGGCGCCAAGGCGATTGCGGAATCCGTGAGGCGTGCTGGAATTGACCCAAAGCAAGTGGATGAGGCCATCATGGGCAACGTCCTACAGGCGGGGCTTGGGCAAAATCCAGCACGCCAGGCTGCGTTGAAGGGCGGTCTGGACCCGCGAGTGGCGGCGATGACGATCAATAAGGTTTGCGGATCGGGCCTGAAGGCCGTGGCGCTCGCAGCACAGGCCGTGATGCTAGGCGAGTCCGAAATTGTGGTTGCGGGCGGCATGGAATCGATGACCAACGCGCCTTATCTGATGAAAGGCGCGCGCACCGGCTTTCGGCTCGGCAATTCCGAGCTGCTGGATTCCATGATCGTAGACGGCCTCTGGGATGCGTACGAGGACTTCCACATGGGCATGACCGCCGAACTGGTGGC
>DATDMO010000423.1:0-6958 GCA_036518755.1 Candidatus Acidiferrales bacterium
GGCATCCCTAATTTCCTGAACGTTGCCTCAAATGTGTTCTTTTTTCTGGTGGGCGTTTCAGGGATAGCATTCGTATTTCGCACTCCTTCGAAAGGTAGGGTGCACTTCATCGATTCGCGTGAACGGTGGCCGTATTTTGCATTCTTCTTTGGCGTTGCGGTAACGGCGTTTGGCTCGTCCTGGTATCACCTGAGTCCCAATGACACGACTCTTATTTGGGATCGTATTCCCATGGCGATTAGTTTCATGGCCTTAATCGCCGCGGCGGTTGCTGAACGCATCAGCATCAAAGCGGGTGTCTGGCTCCTCGGCCCTCTGATCGCGCTTGGCATTGCGACCGTTGTCTATTGGAGCGCGACTCAGTCGAACGGACACGGCGACTTACGTCCCTACGCAGTCACGCAGTTTGGCGGGCTGCTCGTATTGGCACTGATCATCGCTCTTTTTCCGGCCCGGTACACGCGCGGCTCGGATTTTGTAATTGCATTTGGTTTGTACTTCGTCGCGAAGATATTTGAAGCCACCGACCGTGTGGTTTTTTCTGTCGGCCATGTCGTTAGCGGCCACACGATAAAGCACATAGTCGCCGCGCTATCGGTGTATTGGATTCTCCGGATGTTGCGACTCCGCACTCCTGTTTCTGCTGCCCTTTCCTAGTTGCCCTTGCCCTCTCCGCTCCCTCGCTTGTAAGTTCGGCATGCTAGAATCGTACGTTTGAACTGGTTGAGGGGACGCGCTGAGATGCCGAAGGTTGGATTCGTGAGCTTGGGATGCCCGAAGAACCTCGTTGATAGCGAGGTGATGATGGGCACGCTGGCGCGGGCGGGATACGAAATTACGCGGCGGGCGGATGAGGCGGACGTCCTGGTGGTGAACACTTGCAGCTTTATCGAACCGGCGCAGCGGGAATCCGTGAACTCGATTCTGGAAATGGCCGAACACAAGAAATTCGGACGCGCGCGAAAGCTGATTGTCGCGGGATGCATGGTCGAGCGGTACAGAAATGAGATTCGCGAGCAGATTCCGGAAGTGGATGCGGTGATCGGGACGGGCGAGATCGACAAAATTCTCGAAGTTTGCAGCGGGGATGTGCGCGCGCATGAAAATACAGCCACCGAACTGCCGACGTATCTTTATCACGACCTTACGCCGCGCATTCTTGCCACGCCGCGCCATACGGCGTACGTCAAAATTAACGAGGGGTGCGATCATCCCTGCACGTTTTGCGTGATTCCGCAGTTGCGCGGAAGATTCCGGAGCCGACGATTCGAATCGGTGGTGCGGGAGGCGGAAAATCTGGCTGCTGCGGGCGTGCGCGAAATTTCACTAATCGGGCAGGATACAACCTACTACGGCGAGGACCTGGGCATTCGCGACGGCCTACCGCTGCTGCTCGAACGCCTGGCGCAAATCGAGGATTTGCACTGGATTCGGTTTCTCTACTGCTATCCGAATCGCATCACGCCGAAATTGCTGGAGACGATTGCGGCGCATCCGCGTCTGGCGAAGTATCTGGATATTCCGCTGCAACACGCAAGCCGCAGCGTTCTTGCGCGGATGAAGCGGGGTTCGAACGCAGAGGCGTTCTTGAAAATGCTCGCGAAGATTCGCAAAACCGTCCCAGGCGTTTCGATCCGGACTTCGTTCATCGTCGGTTTTCCTGGCGAGACGGAAGAGGATTTTGGAGAGCTGTGCGATTTCGTTCGCGCAGCGGAATTCGACTGGACGGGGGTTTTCTCGTATTCGGATGAGGATGCGGCTAAGAGCTATTCGCTCGAGAACAAGATCCACGCGAAGACGATCGAACGCCGCCGCAGACAACTGATGGCCATTCAGAAAAAGATTACGACGCGCAAATTGAAGCAGCGCGTCGGCCAGCGGTTGCAGGTGATGCTGGAAGGGCCATCAAAGGAGACGGACCTGATTTGGGACGCGCGGCTTGAGGGCATGGCGCCCGAAATCGACGGCAAAGTCTATGTGACGGAGTTCGAAGGCGTCACAGATGCAGCGCAACTTCCCATGCCGGGCGCGCTTGCGACTCTCGAGGTGACTGGAACGAAGGATTACGATCTCATCGGCCGCGTAGTTGAATTTGCGACGTCGCCGTCCGCCGCGGAAATTCCGATCCCGGCGAAAGATTTCTTCCCGATTCTCGCGTCACGCTGAAAGAACTCACCCGAAGATGGTGACCAGAAGCGGCCAAGGAACCAGCGAATGAGTACCATCGTCAGCCAGCAATCAGTTAGCGTCCCAGAACCCGATCTGACGCCGGAAGCGATGATCGAGCGGGCGATTGCGCTGCAGCCGCGTCTTCGCGCGGAGCAGGATGAAACCGAGCGCCGGGGACGCTACTCCGAAGCTCTCCATCACGAGTTTCGCAAGGCTGGATTTTATCGGTGTCTGCAGCCGCGCCGTTTTGGCGGCTACGAATTCGACGTGAAGACCTACTACCGGCTCGGAATCGAGCTTTCGCGCGGCGATCCATCGGTGGGTTGGTGCCTGATTGTTGGGGCAGGCCACGCACTGATGCTCGGTTCTTATTTCAGCGAAGAGGCGCAGGCGGAAGGATTTGGTCCCACGGGAGACTTTGCCGCGCCGTCGGTGGCGGCTCCGAGCGGAACGGCAACGCCGACGGACAGCGGCTGGCTCGTGAAAGGTAAATGGGGATACGCGAGCGGCGCGCCGTATGCGACGCATTTCATGCCGAGCGTACTGATTACGGAAGAGAATGGGCCGCCCCGTGCGGGGCTTGCGCTGATTCCGCGGTCGCAATGGAAAATGCTGGACGATTGGGGCGCGATCCTTGGAATGCGCGGCAGCGGGTCGAACTCGATTGTGGTGGAGCAAGCGCGCGTCCCCAAGAACCACGTGATCGAAATGGACATGCTCAACGTGGATGTGACAAAAGGAACGCCGGGCGCGCGGCTGCACGGGAATCCGATGTATGCGGGGCGCTGCCTATCTTTCTTTCGCGCGGAGCTCGATGCGATCCTGGTCGGCGTGGGCTACGCCGCGATCGACGAGTACGAGAACATCATTCGCACCAAGAAAACGCTCTATCCGCCGATGCAATTGCGCTACCTCCATCACGATTTTCAGCGCCATCTAGGCCTCGCGCTGGGCATGCTGAATGCGGCAAAGAGGCTGGTTATAACCGCGGGCGATGTCTACATGGATTATTGCCGGCGCGGATTCGAGGACGGAAAACCATTTAGCCTTGAAGAAGACCTGGAACTTGTTGCCAGCCTTCAGCACGCCGGACGTCTTTCCTGGGAAGCCATCGAATTGTTGGCTCGCACTTCCAGCTCCAGCGCCGCGAAAGATGGCGAGCGCATGCAACGTTATTATCGCGACGCTTCGGTTTACCGCAGTCATCTTTCTTCACAGTACGAAATGCTCGCGCAGCGGCTGGGGCAGGTCCATCTTGGCCTCGACCCCCTGATGTCAACCACCAACCGCGGCGCTGAGCTGAAAACTGACGGCCGGGCTTGGCCTACGTAGCGGCTCCCGATAAATCGAAGAGAGGTCCTTCGACTGCGTTGCGCGCCCGCGAAAAACGCGGGAGAGGCAAAGACGCGCAACTCCGCTCAGGATGACGGCGTCACGTTTGATCTGACCTTCGTCTTAGCTGGTCAGAGCGGGGAACAAGGGATACACTCAGCAGCCGTCATGCAACATTCCAGGCTGGCTGCACGTCGCAAGTTTCTGAAGTTTCTGGCAGCGAGTCCTTACGTCGCCGCGTTTGGCGGAGTTGCTGCTTTCCTCGATCGCGCATTCGCGCAAAATTCCGCGGAAGTTTCCGACGTTATTTCGGATCCGGTGCAAGCTCTCAATGTGATGGATTTCGAGGAAGCGGCGCGCCAGAAAATCCAGCCCGGCCACTGGGCGTACATGGCGAGCGGCGTGGACGACGATGCGACGCTGCGCGCCAACCACGAAGCATACAAGCACGTGGAGTTGCGGCCGCGACGCCTACGCGACGCGACGAAGGTGGACATGCGCGTGGAGCTATTCGGCGAAACTTTCAGCAGTCCGATCTTTCTGTGTCCGGTTGGCGGCGAAGGAGCGTTTTTCCCAGAAGGCGAATTGGCGGCGGCGCGAGCGGCCAAAGCACACGGCACGATGCAAATACTTTCCACGGTAACCACGACGCCCGTTGAGGATGTAAACAACGCGCTTGGCCGGCCGACTTGGTATCAGCTCTACGCGCCGAATTCGTGGGAGGCCTGCGAAGCAGTCCTGAGACGGGTGGAAGCTGCTGGTTGCCCGGTGGTGGCGCTGACCGTGGATAACACGACTGGGCGCAACAGCGAGACGTACCTTCGCGTCCGCCGGAAGGACGCGAGCCAGTGCGTCGCTTGCCACCAAGGCGAGCCCGGCAGAGACACAGGAAAATTTCCGATGTTTGCCGGCATCAACATGACTGGCGTGAGCGTGACGAATCCGGCGATGGATTGGGCGTTTGTCGATCGGCTGCGCAAATTCTGGAAGGCCAAGCTGATGATCAAGGGCATCGACACGCGCGAGGATGCGCGACTGTGCGTCGAGCACGGCATCGACGGAATTTTGGTTTCGAATCACGGGGGACGCTCGACTGAAACGGGGCGCGCGACCATCGAGGCGCTCCCGGAAGTCGTAGCCGAGGTCGGCAATCGGATTCCGGTGTACGTGGACGGCGGGGTGCGGCGGGGAACCGACGTTTTCAAGGCGTTGGCGCTGGGTGCGAAGGCTGTGGGGATCGGGCGTCCTTTCCTGTGGGGAATGGGGGCGTTCGGCGAGGCGGGCGTGGAACGCGTGATTGAAATCCTGCAGGGTGAATTGAAGCTGGCGATGGGGAATTGCGGCACGCGGACGGTTGCCGAGATCACGCGCGAGTATGTGTCCACGCCCGATTGGAAAATGTAGGAGCCGCGCATGCCGATCAGGCCCGCCATCGATTTCATGGATTTGATCGCGCCGGTTGTCGTAGCCATTTTAATCATCGCGGCAGTTTCGCTATTTAAGGAGCCGAACAGAAGAAATTTCATGGCGGTCATGATTGCTGGCGCCGGCGCTGCGTATCTCAACGGAGGGCTGGGGAAATGGGAGTTTGTATTCACCGCGGTGATAACCTACTGCGCCTACAAGGGGCTGCGTTCGTACGGTTTCATTGGCGTCAGATGGATTCTGCACGCGGCGTGGGATGTGGTGCATCATCTGTACGGCACTCCGATTGTTCCTTTCTTAGCGCTGTCGTCGTTCGGATGCGCGATTTGCGATCCGGTCATCGCGATTTGGTGTTTTTGGGGTGCGCCCTCCATTTACGAGCTGTTTCGCGCTCAGAAAATTCGGGCGAGTTGATCCTGCTGACCAGCTGAATTAACGCCCCCTGGTACGGCTTCGTGCGGGTGCTTGTGCTTTGCGGTATGCTTTGCGAATGGAGCGGCGCTGCCCCGTCTGCGACAGGCTTTCGAATTCGGAGACAAACGCCGATTTTCCGTTCTGCGGCGAGCGCTGCCGGCTGCTGGATTTGGGGAACTGGTCGAGCGAGAGGTATGTGATCAGCGAACCGGCATTCGATGAGTCGATGTTCGAGAATCTGGAACGCGATTTGTCGCCGTCCGAAGCGGATGATGACGAATGAGCGCGGGTTCCGATTCGGATATTTCCACGGCGCCTGAGTCGCAGCCCAAATCAACGCCGGCTGCTGGGCGCAAGCCGCGCTTCGCCTTTTTCGTGGCGACAGCGTGTGGACTTGGATATCTTCCGAAGGCGCCGGGGACGTGGGGTTCGTTGCTGGGCGTTTTGATCTATGCAGCGATCCAGCGTTACTACTCTCATCTCACGGCCGCGGCAATAGCGCGAGCTGCAGCAGAGCATCCTGACTCCACGGTCTACGTCGTGTTTCACCCCGCAGGACCTGTATTGTGGAATGCTTACGTCGTTCTTCCGCTGGCGTTGCTGATCGCCGTAATCGGCGTTTGGGCCTCAAACCGGGTAGCTCGCTTCTCGGGGAACAAGGATCCTCAATTTGCGGTGATTGACGAGGTTTCCGGGCAACTGTTCACCTACCTATTTGCTGTAGCTGCCGGTAACTGGAAATATTTATTGCTGGGTTTTATACTTTTTCGGGTGTTTGATATTTGGAAGCCGTTCCCGGCGAGGCAAGCGGAGTCGCTGCCAGGCGGTTGGGGAATTATGGCGGACGATTGGGCAGCAGCAGTGTACGCCGCAATCGGACTGTGGATCGCGCGGGCGGCAGGGTTTTAGCAGCGCGGTGGGGAAGAAAAGCAGATCCCTCACACCCATCCGCGACGGACGCGGACTAGGATGACAAAGCGCTTTGTGGCAGCTCTGAAGAGAGATTCCTCGACTTCGCGTCCTGACCGGAGACGATCTCCGAAGAGAAAACTGTCGGGACGCTTCGCTCGGAATGACGTTAGGATAGATAGCGCTTGAAAATGAATGGGATTCCGAGAATCGAGCGGGTGAAACCGGCGGCGGCGCTGCCAGGCGGAGAAGTGTCGATTCACGGTGCTGGATTCAATGCGCGAAATCATACCCGGCCTCAAGTGCAGTTCGGCACGTGCGAAGCAACGGTGATCATGGCGGCGGAGAATCAACTGATTGCCGCTGTGCCGGAGGGCGCCACGGGCGGCGCCGTCCGAGTGCGGATGGGCAGCGTAGAAAGCGCGCCTTTTCCAATTTCGCTAGGGACCCAGATTGCGGACAACCTGCATCCCGTGGGGAATCCGGCGGTCGATTCGGAAGGAAATATCTACGTCACCTTCAGCGGGCAGCGTGGGCAGAAGGTGCCCGTTTCGCTTTACAAAATCACATCGAACCACGTGGTGAAGCCGTTCATCACCGAGCTGATGAATCCTACGGGCCTTGCGATCGACCGAGACGGCTATCTTTTCGTTTCTTGCCGGCATGAGGGCACCATCCATCGCGTATCGCCCGATGGCCACTCGATGCA
>DATDMO010000424.1:0-3232 GCA_036518755.1 Candidatus Acidiferrales bacterium
GTTTTCCTTGATGTCCTTTTCGTCCATATAGGACGAAAGGCTGCGGTCAACTTGTTCGGCAACCTGGCGCAAAGCGAGTTCGCGCAGGGCGATCAGATTTCCGCGGCGAAAGAAATTCCGCAGGGACTGCTCCACTTTTTCCTGGCGGTAAATGTCGCCGCGTCGCATGCGGTTTGCGAGCGCTTCCGGCGTAAGATCAACCATCACCGTTTCTTCGGCGAGCTGGAGGACCCAGTCGGGAACCGTTTCGCGGACAACGATGCCAGTGATGGTGTGAACCGTGGGTGCAATGCTTTCGATGTGCTGAATATTCACGGTGGAAAGCACATCGATTTTGGCCTCGAGCAGCTCGAGGACATCTTCATACCTTTTTCGGTGCTTGCTACCGGGGATATTGGTGTGGGCCAACTCGTCCACCAAGACGACCCGAGGGTGCCTCGCCAGAATGGCGTCCACGTCCATTTCCTCGAACACCGTGCCCTTGTATTCGATTTTCCGGCGCGGGACGGCTTCGAGTTCGGGCAAGAGTTCGGCGATTCCCTTCCGGCCGTGCGTTTCGACAAATCCGATCGCGATGTCTTCGCCGCGGGCGTGTCGGCGGATTGCCTCGCTCAGCATGCCGTAGGTCTTGCCGACGCCAGGTGCGTAGCCCAAAAATAGTTTAAGGAGGCCCTTGGTTTTTTCGGGTGGTGCGGAGACGGCCAGCCACTCTTCAGGTGTCTTTGGCACGAGCTATTCCCTTTAGGGTGCCTTCACGAGCTACGATAGAATGGCGCGATGCGAGCGCCGATCCTAAACCGCCTCCTGCAATTCGGATGTGCCTTCGGCATTCTGGCCGGAATGATTTTTCTGTACCACAAAGTTCTGCCAGTAAATGCCACCACAGTGGCGCTCACGTTTCTACTTGCAATTCTAGCTGTTTCAGTGGCTTGGGGCACGATAGTTTCGCTCCCGATGTCGATCGGCGCGATGCTCGGATTTAACTACTTCTTTCTGCCTCCCGCAGGAACCTTCACGATAGCGGATCCGCAGAATTGGGTAGCCTTGGCGGCGTTTCTTGTGGTTGCGATTATCGGAAGCCATCTATCGTCGCGCGCACGGCGGCAGGCCGCGGACGCCTCCGCCCGGCAGCACGACGTCGAGAAGTTGTACTCGTTCAGCCAAGGCTTGCTCGAGTCCCGCAATGCGATGGAACTTGTCAATCGCATCCCCGCGCAAATTGTGAATGCCTTTGAGGTGGGAGCAGCGGCGCTATTCGTGGCGGATAAACAGAAGGTATATCGGTCCGGCCCGGTGATACCTCTTCTGGACACCGACAGCCTCAAGTCCATCCTGGCGCGCGACGAGGCGCTGATTGACACCGCCAACAGCGTTTGCTTCGTGCCGGTTCGTCTGGGAGTGCATCCGATCGGCAGCATCGGAATTTCCGGAACGATCCTTCCCCGGCAAACGCTGGAGGCGATTGGGACCTTGATCGCCATCGCCATGGAGCACGCGCGCGCCGTCGAGCAAGTGGGCCAGACGGAAGCCGCGCGCGAGGCCGAAAAATTGCGGACTGCGTTGCTCGATGCAGTGACGCATGCGCTCCGAACGCCGCTTACCTCGATCAAAGTTTCGGTGACGAATATGCTGTCCAATCCGTCCCTCAGCGACGCGCAACGACTCGAACTGCTGACGATCATCAACGAGGAAAGCGATCGTTTGAACCGGCTCGTCGGCGAAGCGGCGGAAATGGCTCGGCTCGACGCCGGCGAGGTGGAGTTGAAAATCGAGCCGCAACCGATCGATCACGTAATAACGGCAGCCCTGGAGCAGTGCAGGGGTTCGCTCGGCAATCGGAATGTTCGAGTGGAGGTTGCGGGAGGGCTTCCTCGCGCGCGAGTGGATGTCGCCCGCGCCCGGGAGGTTCTGGTTCATCTGATAGAGAACGCTAATCAGTATTCGCCACCCGACCAGCCCATCACGATCACAGCCGAGACGGCGGGGAATTTCATCGTTACCAGTGTGGCTGACCGTGGCAGCGGTATCGACGATCCCGAACAGAATTTGATTTTCGAAAAATTTTATCGCGGCAAGGATCAGCGTTACAGTGTCGAGGGAACTGGCATGGGTTTGCCCATTGCCAAGGCCATCGTGGAAGCGCACGGCGGGTCGATCAGCCTTACGAGCCAGCGCGGACGAGGCTCAGTATTTTCATTTACGCTGCCGGCCGATTACGGCCGTCCAGTGCCGCCGCTTCAGAGTTTGTCGAAGGTCCATTCAAGCCAATGAATTCGGCTAACATCTTGATCGTGGATGATGAGCCCCAAATCCGGCGGGTGCTCCGAGCCACCTTGAGTTCACAAGGTTATGCCGTCGCCGAGGCCCGCAGCGGCGACGAAGCGCTCGAGCAAATCCGCTGGCAACGGCCGGACTTGATTTTGCTGGATGTGAATATGACCAGCCGCTCCGGATTCGAAGTATGCCGCGAAATCCGCGCAACGAGCGATATTCCCATCATCATGCTAACTGTGCGCAACAGCGAACGCGACAAAGTGCAAGCGCTCGATGCTGGCGCGGACGATTATGTGGTGAAGCCGTTTGGATCGGAGGAGCTGATGGCGCGCATCCGCGCGGCGTTGCGGCGCGCCGCCCCGGTCGAGTCACTGCCTCCCTTTGTTTCCAACGATCTGAAAGTGGATTTTGAAAAGCGCTCCGTTTTAGTGAAGGGCCAGCCAGTCCGATTGACGCCTAAAGAATTTGAACTGCTGCACCACTTGGTGACAAATCGAGGAAAGGCCCAAGCTCATCGGCGTATCTTGCAAGCGGTGTGGGGCCCCGATTACGGAGAGGAAACGGAGTATCTTCGGGTGTTCATCAACCAATTGAGGAAAAAGATTGAGCCAGATCCTCGGCATCCTCGCTACATTCACACCGAGCCATGGATTGGTTACCGGTTTGACCCGCCCGAGGAAAAGTCGCGAGCCGGCGGTTCGTAGGCCTTTCTTTCGGCGTAATTGCGGGCGCTCTGGATTGAGAACTCTGAAGGTTGGGAGGAATTCGCCGATGGCCGCAGCCATGAAGCCCCCGTTTACACTCGAGAGCGCCAAAGCCAAAGTGCAGATGGCTCAGGATGCCTGGAATTCGCGCGATCCAGAACGCGTGGCCCTCGCGTATACGGAAGATTCTGACTGGCGGAATCGGGATGAATTCTTCCGCGGTCGCGACGCCATCAGAGCCTTCCTGCGGCGGA
>DATDMO010000425.1:0-6221 GCA_036518755.1 Candidatus Acidiferrales bacterium
GGCCACGGCGACCGTGCTGACATGGCTGAAGCGGCGCAATCCATGATCGTCGCGGGAGCGCGCAGCGAGCTGGATGACTTCGAGTGTGCCGCGGAGGTTCACGTTCAGGCAGCTTTTTTCGGATTTGCGATTCAGGGATGCAGCGCAATGAATCACGGAATCCGTGGAGCGGACGAGTTTGTGGTAATCGTCCTCGGCGAGCCCAAAGCGCTGGGCGGTGAGATCACCCAAAAAAACATGGACGCGCGTCTCCATGAATTCCGCGAACTGCGGGAAGTCCATGTGAAGTTGCAGGGCGTGCCACAAGCGGCCCCGCGCTTCCAGAGGATCGCGCGCCCGAACCAATACGTTTAGCGCCTCTCCGTGGGCGGCGAGGAGATTCGATGCAACATGGGCGCCGATGTAGCCGGTCGAGCCAGTCAGAAAAATAGGCACGTTTCTTGATTGTGAGGGGATCGTTGCCGGGAATCGCTCGGTCTAGTCCGCGATCTTTGCCGCAACGTGGCTGAAGCCAACATTGCGTCGCGGGCCGTTCTCCGGCTGACGCCCTTCGATCAGAGGATAGCACCACTTGCGCAGGGCCGGAATGTGGACATTGATCCAGTAGTCCCACCAGTCGATGGAGCGTGCGTCATAGCCGAAGCTGGCGCGTTCGTCCGCGGGCAGCGCTGCACTCAATGCTTCCACGTTGATGGCCTCGAATACGTGGTCGTTGTGCAAAATGAATGGCTCGAAGAGCGCGATGAGCTTGATCACTTTTTCCAATTCGCGCTCCTGTCGCGCGAGCGGCGGGCGCACGAACGGTATCGGCTCGACGCTGCGGTTGATGGCCTGCACGAAGATTTTTTGCGCCGGAGCCGAAAGCTTCTCATAGCGCGCTTTGGATACCGGAATCGCGTCGAATTTCAGGCGCAGCCGGTGCTGAAAACCGTTTTGCGAACGGTAAAACTTGCGGTGGCCAAGGCCGGTCAGCTCGATGGACCGACGCATGTCGCAGGGATTCGCAACGGAGGTGGCCAGTTGGTACATGCGCTCGTGCCGACGCTCAACGAGGGCGGCGGAGATCAACATCATCCCGCGGCAAACCAAATCGACTGGAATGAGATCCAGGCACTTGCTGGCATTCGTGGGTAGCTGGCGGAAAAATGTTCCCAGCAGGTAGGAAAGCGACGCGGAGGTGTTAACACCTTCGTTCCACCCGAGGAACGGATGCTCAACCGACGATTCCACGATGGACGGACGCACGACGGCGATAGCGGCACGCGGTGAAGCGTCCAAGAAATTCCGTATCAACGACTCGGAGAGGCTCTTTGTGAAGGTGTAGGTGTTTGGCCAGCCAAGCTCATTGGCTCGCTTCATGCCCGCTTCCACTAGCGCCTGACGAAGCCAGCGGACGCGATTCTTGCGAATTTGGTTTTCCAGCGCGGCTCCGTGTAGGTCTTTGGCAGCGTGCCGTTTTTCCTGCGCGTGGCGGCGAAGTTCGTCCGTAATCTCGGCGGAATCGGCCCGGGCCTCAACCTCGCGGACGAGATTTTCGAGCGCGTGCCACTCCTTTACGGCGTCGAAACCGGGTGAGGCGATGGGAGTGTAATTGTTAGGTAAATCTTCGACGATGCGACCGTCTCGCTGTCCGACTGCGTAGCACGTGGAAAGGTGGAGCATGCCCGCGTGATCGCAGCCACGCAGGAAATCCAGGAGATGCGAAATTGCGCGGACATTCATTTTCAGCGCGTCGCGCAGATCGGGATTGAAGTCGGTAAGGCCAGCGCTATTCACGACGAGGTCGAGTGAACGCGCCAGGCGCTGGCGATCTTCGATGGCCAGCCCAAGGCCGGGTTGGCTAGCATCGCCGCTGAGGACTTCCACGCGCTCGCGAAGGAAGCCGGCGAACCCATCGCCATAGCGGTCGGCCAGTTTTTCGAATACGGGCGACTCGGAAACGATGCGTTCGAATCGCTCGATCGCCGTGGCGGTGCGGTGGCCGCGAATCAGCAGGTAAACGCGCCCGATTTCCGGCAGCTCCGTGAGCAAATTCGCAAGCCACACCTTTCCGATGAATCCGGTGGCGCCGATGAGCAGGATATGTTTCCCACGCAGGGCGCGGCGCACGGAGAGAGGCGCGTGCCTTCTGCGAGTATCGAAGTGGATGACAGGCAGACGAACGCGTGGCGGAGTGCGCTCCGCCGGACGTATGGTGGCGTCCAATGTGTCGGGCTTTCTTCCAAAGCCCAGATCCCACAGTAATTTCTCTCGAGCTACTCTACCGTCGGGGCGATCGTCGGATCGAAGCTTGGCGAAGGGACCGCGGGGGCGAATTACGGGATCGACCAAACGTCCCGTGGCGATACCGTCTCGAAAATCCAGCCGGTTGCAAAGAATCCGGCGAACACCGAGGTGATTCGCCAGCGGGCGCATGGTGTGCTCCAGGCCCTGGCTGACCAGCACGATGTCCGCCCCAGATTCGGTAAATTCGCGCAGCTTTTCCACGCCGCGGGGCTTGAGGTGCGGCTTCAGGAAGTAGTGGAAGAATTCTTCGCCGAGGAGGTCGAGCCGGTCGCGGCTTTCGCCTCGCAGTACGGCATGCATTACGCGAGTGGCAAACGCTCGATCGGCGGCATAGAGCAGCGGCCGCGTGACGGCCATCATGCCCATGAGGCCGCGCCGCGCCCAACGTTCGGTGAACGTCTGCGCATTCCAAGTGAAGAAGGCCACGGGGCGGACGGCAGTCAAATTGAGGAGGCTGCCCTCGACCCGCCAAAAATACGGCTCGAGCGCATCTTTCATGCGATGCGGCTCGCGAGTTAGCGAATCCAAGTCTGAGTTAGTGGAATTCAAGGAGGACATGGTCGGCTGAAGAGTCAACAGCTGACAGGTGTCGAAGCTACCATGCTTACTGCGCCCCGATCAAGTTCGCCCGGTTCCCGATCAGGCACCCCCGGAGGCAACCGGCCGGGGAAAATTGGCTCCGTTGACTTCGGGGCGGTCGTCTGTCAGAGTGACCCAAATTTCCGTTGCAAAGGAGGGTCGTATGCCCCACTACCTGATACAAGCTGCCTACACGTCCGAGGCTTGGCAGGCGATGGTCAAGAACCCGCAAAGCCGCGTTGAAGCAGTTCGCCCGGCAATTGAACGCCTGGGCGGAAAGCTTGTCGGAGGCTGGGCGGCGTTCGGCGACTACGACACGATACTGATCGCGGAGCTGCCCACCAGCGTGGACGCTGCCGCGATCGCCATCGCCGCAGCCGCAGGCGGTAGCTGCAAAGCTGTGAAGACCACGCCGCTGCTCACCGCGGAAGAAGCTGTGGAAGCCGCCAAGAAGGCGTCCACGAGCGGCTATAAACCCGTTGCGGCGTCCGCGTCCGCTGCCAAGCGATAGCTACGCTCGAGCAACGAACGAAGGAGCCTTTTTTGGTGCATCGCCGAGAAGGTCCCGAACTGCTCGTTGATTCGGGCGCGCGGCGAATGTGACGGGTACAGTGTGTGCCCGACGTTCATTTTCTGCGAGTTACGTTAGATCGTACTCGACGCGAGTGTCGATTAGGCGCGAGACACAACCAGGATCGCGCGAGGTTTTGTGGCTCGCGATGCCTACGGCGGGGCGACGAAGGCTTTGACTTCGGTTCGCGTCTGCCCCTAACATTACGCGAGGCTACGCACCCTTCACATGATCGGCGAAACGATTTCCCACTACCGCATCATCGAGAAACTTGGTGGCGGCGGGATGGGAGTAGTTTACAAGGCCGAAGACACGCGCCTTCACCGTTTCGTCGCTTTGAAGTTCCTGCCAAGAGAGGTAGCTCGCGATTCCCAGGCGCTGGCGCGCTTTCTTCGCGAAGCGCAAGCCGCATCCGCACTGAATCACCCCAATATCTGCACCATCTACGACATCGGCGAACAGAACGAAGACGCCTATATCGTGATGGAATTTCTGGACGGAGCCACGCTGAAGCACCAGATAGCGGGCCAGCCGCTAGAACTGGAAACGGTGCTCTCTCTGGGGACTGAAATCGCGGAGGCGCTCGACGCGGCTCATGCCGAAGGCATTGTCCACCGCGATATCAAGCCGGCGAATATCTTCGTGACCAAGCGGGGGCACGCAAAGATCCTCGATTTTGGGCTGGCTAAGGTGAAATATGGCGAACGCGCGGCGCTGCCCGTGGGCGCGTCATCGACCGCTACGACCGCGATCACCGAGGACAATCTGACCAGCCCCGGAACAGCACTTGGCACTGTCGCCTATATGTCACCGGAGCAGGTGCGAGGCAAGGAGTTGGATTCGCGCACCGACCTCTTTTCCTTTGGCGTGGTGCTCTACGAGATGGTGACGGGCGCGTTACCGTACCGAGGCGAGACTTCGGGAGTGATTTTCGAGGCGATCTTGAATCGCGCGCCGGTTCCCCCGGTCAGGCTCAATCCCAATTTGCCGCCCAAGTTTGAGGACATCATCAATCGGGCGTTGGAGAAGGATCGCGATCTGCGCTACCAGCATGCCTCCGAGATGAAGTCCGAATTGATGCGGCTGAAACGCGACACGGATTCGGGGCGCGCGGCGGTGATGCACAGCGAAGAGACGAGTGCATCGCGCGTTCAGGACGCGAAGGTTCAGCCAGAATCGCGTGCTGGTACGGCGGAGAGTTCGCGGGCGAGCGTGTCCGCGCCAGGCGATGTGCGGACGCCCGCGGCGTTGGCAAGCTCCGCGGAGGCTTCCGGCGCTCCGAGACGACAGAAGTTCGTCACCGTCGCTTTCGCCATTGGGGCGCTCATACTTTTGGCTGCCGTCGCGGGCGGCTTCTTTTTCTTCCATTCGCATGCGGCGATGCTGACCGACAAAGATACCGTTGTGCTTGCCGACTTCACCAACACGACCGGGGATTCCGTTTTCGATGGCACGTTGCGGCAGGGGCTTTCCGCACAACTGGAGCAGTCTCCATTTTTGAGTTTGCTTTCCGACGAACGAATTGCGCAGACGCTTTCGTTGATGACCCAGCCGAAAGATGCGCGGCTGACACATGAATTGGCACGCGATCTCTGCCAGCGTACCGCCAGCGCGGCGACCATCGAAGGGTCAATTTCGAGCCTGGGGGGCCAGTACGTGCTCGATCTGAAGGCGGTGAATTGTCACAGCGGGGACTTGCTTGCGGAAGAGCAGGCCACGGCGGATGGCAAGGAGCAGGTGCTCAAGGCGCTTGGCGGAGCCGCGACAAAGATGCGGCAGAGGCTGGGCGAGTCGCTCGCTTCGGTGCAGAAGTACGATATGCCGCCGGATAGCGTGACGACGGGCTCACTCGACGCATTGCAGGCTTACACGCTGGGCCTTCAGCAAACAACAAAAGATGATCTCCAAGGGGCGATCGGCTTGTTCCAGCGCGCCATCAGTCTTGACCCTAACTTTGCGATGGCTTACGCGCGGATG
Organism: Candidatus Acidiferrales bacterium; assembly: GCA_036518755.1. Lineage (GTDB taxonomy): Bacteria > Acidobacteriota > Terriglobia > Acidiferrales > UBA7541 > Palsa-295. The sequence continues at coordinate 5,414 of DATDMO010000425.1, forward strand.
GGGACCGCGTACAGCAACTTGGGGCAAAGTGCCCTGGCGGCGGAGAACACGCGAAAAGCATATGAGCTTCGCGACCGGGTGAGCGAGTGGGAGAAGCTTTACATCGCATCGCACTACCAGAATTTTGTCACCAGCGACCTAGAGGCTGCACGGAAGACCTACGAATTGTGGGCGCAAACGTATCCACGCGATTCCATCCCGCATCAGAACCTGGCCGTCGCTTACGGAGAGTTTGGAGATTATAACCAGCAATTGCGATACGCCCAGGAAACCGTGAATCTTACTCACACGGATGGTTACGCGCTGCTTGCGGGAGCGTACTTGAGCCTGAACCGTTTGGACGAAGCCAAGGCGACAGCGCAGGAGGCTCTATCCCGTAATCTCGACGTGTCTACGATTCATATGACCATGTATGGAGTTGATTTCGTTCAACACGACATGGCCGCCGCCAACCGCGAACTGGATGCGCTAGCAGGCAAGCCCTTTTTCGGCGCGGTCGCTTTCGTTTTTCAGGCGAATACCGCCAGATACAATGGGCAATTCGCGAAAGCGCGTGAACTCGCACAACGCGCTGTCGATTCCTTGCGCGCCGATGAGAAAGAGACTGCGGCTGCTGTGCAGGCGGAAGGAGCGCTGCAAGAGGCGCTGGTCGGCAACATGAGCTTGGCGAAACAAGGGGCGCATTCATCGCTGCAACTTTCTAATGGGAGAAATGCGTCTTGGCTCGCGGCACTCGCACTAGCCTTGGCCGGTGATCCCGGTCAAGCTACCCGGATTGCCAGCGACTTGGCAAAGCACTTTCCGGAAG
>DATDMO010000426.1:0-2722 GCA_036518755.1 Candidatus Acidiferrales bacterium
AATTCATCCAGTGGCCCATGAAGCCCGTGATGCGCGTCAGCATCATGGTCTGGAAAACGCGTTGCGGATTCAGAGCGCTGACGTGCAGATATTGCGCGGTGAATTGGATCGCCCCCAGCAGGCCCGCGAGCCCCGCCTCCACGAATATCCCGAAAAAGAGGAACTCCAGGTGGCGAAGACTTCGAATCACGTTGACCGCAACCAGCAGGATCACGAACAAAATCAGCTTCCGGGCGACAAATCCGCCCGCCGCAGGGTCTTCGGCGAAGAGCATCGAAAAGAACGTCCACACGCAGAAGATCGCGAGCGGGATCTTGATGGGTGGGAACGAAATTTTGCAGTTGCCGCGCGCAGGTTTTTCGCGGATCAGATGAACGACGTAGCACAGCGATGACAAAGCCAGGAACGCTTGCGTTGCGGCGAGCGAAATGAGGAGGGTCCAAACCGAAAGCGTGAAAAAAACCGCGGCCCACCTGGCGAAGGGCTCCGGCGGAAGATAAGCGCGCGCTGAGTCGGCAAGTCCGCGAAGGCTCGTCACGCCGGTGATGCTCCGGTCACTTTACGACCTCGAACGTAAATTCCATTTGCTTCCCGCGCAGGATATAGCACAGATACAGTTCCCAGAAGCGGCGGAATTTCACGGAGTGATCAACCAGCAAACCGATGCCCAGCCATTTCCACGCGCGCGCCATTTCCACGTGCACTTTCAGCTCGCGCAATACCAGCCGCGTGTACCACGGATGCTGGCCGTGCAACGTGGAGAAGTAGAAAAACGAGAAGCTGTTCAAGTGCCATCGATGCGTGGGATCGCACCACGAGCTGTAATCCGAGTAGTGCGGCGTGGCGATATAAATTCTTCCGCCCGCGCGCGTGACGCGATGCATCTCGCTGACGGCGCGAACGACGTCCTCAAGGTGCTCGACCACGTGCACCGCGCGCACTTCGTCGAACGAGTCATTGGCGAAGGGCAACGGCCGGTTCAAATCGCAGAGCACATCGGCGGCAGTAGCTTCGGGATTCAAGTCCGCGCCAATCGAGCCGGGAATTTTATTGCGGCCGCAGCCGAGGTCCAATATGCGAGGTTGCGGGGAAGGATCGGACACGCCGGAATCTTAGCAGAGAAGCCCACGAATGCCTAGAAGTCGCACATTCGGTGTGGCTTGGGAAGGAAAGGGGTTGAACTTGAGCGCGGGTGAAAATAAAGTGTGTCAGTTGTATCGGTTGTAACGCTAGTATTCCGGGTCGGAAGAATGGAGTCTCCATGGGATGCGGACAAATTGTCCCGTATCCCGCGCCCGACCCGTTGCGACGATCGCTTTACTGCAAACAAAACAAGCCATTTATAACTTACTGGCGAACCTGGCCGGGATTCTTAGAAACCCTGGATCAACTCACTAAATCCCCCGAAAAATAATACTTGACAGTTCTAGAATGATAGTACACCATAGTTCTCGTGCAGACCGTCCCAAATTCGCTGAACAATGCCGCCAAGCCGAAGCCCTTTCAGCTTCGATTGGACCTTGCCAGCGGCGTACCCGTCTATCGTCAGATCATCGATCAAGTCACGGCCGGCATTGCCGCGGGCGCGCTGAAGTCCGGAGACCAACTCCCCACGGTACGCCAGTTGGCGGTGGATCTTTCGATCAACCCGAACACGGTCATCCGCGCCTATCGCGAGCTCGAAATTCGCGGTGTGCTTGAGACGCAGCAAGGCACGGGGACGTTCATCGGCACGCAGGAAATTCGCCGCGACGATGTGGAGCGCCGGCGCCTGCTGAACCAGTTGGCGGGCGAATGCCTGGCGCGCGCCGGCTCGTCTGGCTTCACCCTTGACGAATTGCTGGAAGCGTTGCAGGGGTTCCGCGGCGACGCGGCGCCCAAGCGGAGGTGACTTATGCGGCTGGATCAAAACAAAATTCAGCTCAACGGCGTGGCCATCGCGCTTTTCGTTATTTTTCTCGCGGTGGGAGCCGGGCTCAGCAAGTGGATGGACTCCCGCATCCCGGTCATCGCGGGCATCTGCGTCGGCGTCTACCTGCTCTTCGCGATCAAAGTGGCGGACCAATGGGAGAAGGTCGCGGTGTTGCGCCTGGGCCGATTCATCGGCTTGCGCGGTCCGGGCTGGTTTCACATCATTCCCATCGTGGACCGGCTCAGCCGTTTTGTGGACCAGCGCGTTCGCACGGCCAGCGTGACGGCGGAGTCCACCCTCACGCGCGACACGGTGCCGGTGAACGTGGACGCCATCGTTTTCTGGATGGTGTGGAATGCGGAAAAATCCATCCTGGAAGTCCAGGATTTCGTCCAGGCGATCACCATGAGTGCGCAGACGGGGTTGCGCGAATCGATCGGCCGCCACGAGCTGGCGCAGATGATCACCGAGCGCGAATCGATGGGCCAGGAACTGCAGCGCATTCTGGACGAGAAAACCAACCCGTGGGGCATCACGGTGCAGTCGGTGGAAATCCGCGACGTGCGCATCCCGCAGGCGCTCGAGGACGCCATGTCGCGCCAGGCCCAGGCGGAGCGCGAGCGCCAGGCGCGCAACATCCTCGGCCAGGCCGAAACCGAAATCGCGGACAAGTTCTCGCGGGCGTCGGAGACGTATCAGAACAATCCCGTCGCGCTGCACCTGCGCGCCATGAACATGCTCTACGAGGCCATCAAGGAGCGCGGCTCCATGGTCATCGTGCCCTCTTCCGCCGTCGAGACCATGGGCCTC
>DATDMO010000427.1:0-12651 GCA_036518755.1 Candidatus Acidiferrales bacterium
CCAGTCTGGCCCGCGGCCGTCGCTGGAACCGGGTTGCCGCTCTCATCACCGAATTTCTCGAACTGCGCGAGCTGCCCCAGCCACTCGCCCTTCCCGCGAAAGACGTAATATTCCAGCGCGTCATCAGCGTCGAAGCCCAGCCGCATGCCGACCTGCTCGATGCGGTTCAGGTCCATCACATACGCAGTGAACGTACCGGAGAATTCGCACTCGGTACGCGTGTAGATATAGCGATCCTCGTTGATCTTGATGTAATCGGAGGGCCCGCAGAAACCAAGTTCGCCGCCCAGCCGCGATAGCTCGACAAAATTCGAGTACGCCGCAGATGGATAAAACTCCAGCGTCTCCGCGCCATTGTCTTGCTTCCAGTAGAAACCCTTCCCTTCGCAGCGGTTCGTGGTCACATGGCGAGCTTTCGGCGTCTCCTCGCCCGATTGCTCCACATAACCGTAATAAATCTCGCGCTGGACTTCGCGATTGTCCTTATAACCGCTGAACCACAATTCGAACACCGTTGCTAGATTCGTTCCTTGGTCAATCACCACGGCGTAGCCGCGCTGCGTGCCCGGGACCAGGTGCGAGAAGAAGGCGACGTTATCCAGCGTCAGCGCGCCATATCCTGCCTCCGCCGCGCTGCCACCGTTCTCCGCCACCGAAAGGCGATTGGTCCCTTTGAACGTATAAGCCAGCGCCGGACCTTTATCTGTGACAATGCGAATCGACTTGCCTGCTAACACGTCGGAAAGCGGCGAGGCGCTCGTCGGCCCGCTCCCGACGACCTTACCTAACTTGTCTGCGATCTGTCGCTCCGAAAGTTTTGTGTAAACGATCCGATGCATCTGCTCTTTCGGATACGGCGTTCCTGGCATGCTTTCCTCCCCACTGCGTCCATTGTCTTGCAATCGTGCGAATGCAAGGCGTCGTCACCTTACACAAATAGGATCGTGCGGCATGATGCTATCTCCGAAAGAGACAGTATTTCAACCCTTGAGCAGCGTAACTCCTTGTCGGAATTTCAGTTTATTTCTGATTGTCGGGCGCGGGATTATTAGGTGCAGGCCCGGTGCTGGGCACTGGCTTCCCGTTCACTCGAACGTGGTAGCCCGGTGGCAGGTGCGTCAGCGTGTGGACGTAGCGCAGCTTGCCTTTCTCTACGCGAAACAGATGGCTATCCGGTATTCCGCCCACACCGAAAGTACAAAACGCGACAACCATTCCCTTCGTCTCATCAACGATGAATCGCCGCGCAACGATGTTGACGCCCGCCGGAACGCCGACTGAGCAGCTATCCGTCGGCAGTCCTTTGCCCGTGCGCAGACCGCCCTCAGTCCGCTCGCACGGATATCCCCACGGCACGAGATCGATTTTCTTTTCCAGAAAAGCATCAAGGTACGCATTCGCCGCGGCCACCAGCGTATCGCGGCTGTCGCGTTGGTCCTCAGGTATCGGTCCCCAATCCTCGTTGGGCGACCACTTCATGTAGTTATCGGCATTGAATAGCCAGTCGCCCTGTTGCGTCACCAGCGATTCAATTTCCGCGATCTTGTCGTGATTGACCCTCAGCCGCGTGCCGAGCACATACGGGTGGCTCTTGTCCGTCACGATCACTTCAGTGAACGTCTGGCATGTCGCCGGATCAATCAGCGTTCGATGGAAATCAATCTTCATTGGTTTCTGAATCACGCCGTCTTTGATATCGATCACCTTCATGTTTTCGATATAACCAAGTCCGTTCGCCAGCGGCATCCCGGAAGGATCGCCCTTGGTCTGCGCCGCAATGTAGAGATCGGTGGCGGCCTGCAGGCCGTCCCGCGTGCAGGAGACCTGTGCGAAACTCACCACTGGCGCCGTCAGTACGGCCGAGAGCGCGACCCACTTGCAAATAGTACGAATCATCGAACCCCTCCCATTTCAATAACCGTGCGCGAGCGAGTCTACCACCGGATTCCCAGTTCGTGGCGTACGCCGCCACGCGTCGCCCCGAACGCGAGAGTTGGGATTGGTATGTGCGCGGGTGCAAGCCTGGAAGCCGTCGAACCAGACGGAGTACCCAGGATGATTTCATGGAGGTACGCGTCGCCCAAATGTTTGGCTGGCCTTAGCTCGCGTGTCCCGGCGCCCACTTCCTGAGGAAGGAAACTACGTCAATTCGTCCGATGCGGGTGCTGTCGTCGAACTCGCCCTGTTTCTGGCTGTAAACCACCTTGCCGTCAGGGTCCAGAACGGCCAGGCTCGGGACGCGCACAGCCTGCTTCAGCGGCACGCCATATTTCTCGGCCAGATCGAGATTCTGCTTCCCTTCGTCACCCACACTGATGTGGACCACGTGATAATTCTTGTTGACCAGCGGCGCGATGTTGGGCGAGTGGAAGGCCGCGTCTAAAACGTGGCAGTCGTAGCACCAGTTCGCGCCGAATACCAGGATCACGCGCTTGTGGTCTTTCGCGGCGGCCGCGAGCGCGGCGCTGATTTCGGATGGAGCCTGTTCCGGCGGAGGATAAAGATCGACATTCGGTTTGGTAGGCTCAGGTAGACGACGCGCTGGATTCGGTTGAAGGTCGCCTCTTTGTGTTGCCGCGATTCGCCAATCGCCACTCTGTTGAATCCAAACCTGTGCACCCTCAACAACGAACGGCTGCTCGCCCGACCTCGTCCGCAGCATCATCTCCACTCGAAAAATCACATTCACCTGGCCCGGTTGCGGATGCTCTACGTCGAGGACTTTTACATTCACGTGGGTCGGGCCCTTGGCCGCCAAAGCGGACCAAAAGCGAGGCTCCGCAGCCGCATCCTGCACTTTGCCTTCCGGCGTCTGCACTTGGCTTGGAGGAACTTGCAAATACATGGACGCGAGCGCCGTCTGATTCCCGCCGGCCACTGCCGCTTTCCACCGATCGAACGGCGCAAATGCCGACTGCGCCGCCGCGACAGACCCCAGAACCAGCAGCGCGACAACGCAAACCAAGCGTTCCTTTTTCACGCCTCCTCCTCGCCAGCGCACCGGCTCAGAGACACCAGAGAAAATATAGCACGGGCGAGAGGATCGCGGCGGCGCGCCGCAATGCGCGGTCTTGATTGGACGAATCTTCGGCGGCTGTTACAATACCCCGACATGGCTGATTGGCGACAAATCCAGGCTAGGATACGCAAGGCCAAAAACAGCGCCGACGCACCCGCGAAACTTTCCGAGCTTTTTCAACGCACCCGCGATGCGATGGTTGCCTGGGAATTGGGCGCCCTCGAAGAAAAAGCGGAGCACACCGCCGAGGCCGGCACCTGGTACACCATTGCAGCGCAGCGTTTTCGCCGCGCCGATTGGAAGAAGAAAGCCGAAGAAGCTTTGACGCGGCTCGGCTTGGAACTTCCCCCACCACACGAGGAAATCAAGAGACCGGACCATTCTGCAGCAACAACTTTGGAATCTTTCAACACATCGTCGCCACCTACCCACGAAATTGTTTCTGCAACTGCTGAGGCAGACGACGCCGGAGAAATTCTCTCCCATCACGCAGACGCTGCCGCGACTGTGTCGCCCAGCGCGGGCACGAATGACGAGACAGTTTCACAGCCGGGGCGAAAAAAAAGACGGCGCGGGCGCCGCGGCGGCCGTGGCCGGCGACGAAAAGACGGGTTGAATCAATCCAGGCTTCCCGCGCAGGCTTTCGCCGAAGCCGCTTCGTCGCCAGCAGTCGCCGCCGGGCCATCGGCCCCACCCGTCGTGATGGGACGACAAGAGCGTGTTGCTCCGCCATCGGTGCGCGCGACGCCCGCGGCCACAATCGAAGCGCCGGCTCCGAGGGTGGTTTCTGAACGCTCTGCGCAAGGCCGCGCCGGCGATCCGGCTCTGGCTTCCAGAATGGCGCAGCTCGAGTCCATGCTGCGTCGCCTGGTAACGAGCCCCGCTCACCGCCTGGACGAGTCAGCAGAAGCTCCAGCAAGCCCGGGCGTCCTTTTGCTATCGGACTCGGACCAGATTACTTCGTACTACGTGGAATCCTGCCAAACCCTTCGCATCGCCTGCGGGAACCTCGTCCGCTCGGGCCGCGCGGGCAAGAACCCGCGCGCCGGGCGCGGAGGCTACTCTGAAGGCGGCCTCAAGGAAAAGTTGGGAGAGTATTTGGGGATCAGCGAGGCGAAAGTCTCTCAATACATGAGAGATCACTGCGTGATCCGTTGGATTCAGCTCGACGACGAGGCACCCCTGTTGGCACACTTCGCGATCGGCGTCCTTCGTACTCCTTTGAACCTGGAGTAACCCTTTCGGCCCGGTTTGCTGGCCGAAAGTTGTTTCTAGATCGAAGGATAAAATGGGCCAGTAATGTAGCAAAACGTGGCGATTCGTATCGTCCCCCTTTTTTGTTTTCAATAACTTGCTTCGCTTTTTGATGTCCAGACTTAGTGATTAAAATTGGTCTAGCGGAAACTTCGCTCATTTTTGGCCAAAGGTGCCATTCCGCGCCTCTAAGCCCTTTAGTACCAGGGTCCGTTAAGCCCCTCTGGCCGCCGTTCGACCCCCCATTTGCGCCTTTGGATGCGCCGGCCTAGACGGGAGCGGATCCAGAGGGCAAACTCTGGTAGGGTAACCAGTTACGGGTGTCCGCGCATGTCCGCGACCCCAATGGATGCCCACCCCCTGGGGCAGGGGGCAGAACCAAAAATTCTTAAGTCTTTTTAACGGCTTTACCACGAAGGAAGGTGGAAGACTATGCCGAAGACGTTGGGCAATCAACTTTGGAAAACTTTTGACTGGGCGCTGTGCAAAACGGCGGGAGTGACCTTCGACACGATTCAATTTTTCAACAAGCACAACCCAAACCCTTCGTTCACGCCGAAGTGGTCGGATAAACCGCTGCTGAAGTCGTGGGAAAAATCGAAGCCGACGCTCGGCTGGCCGCGGACAACGGACTCGCTCTGTCCTGCCTGCGTGAAGGAAGCGCGCGAAGCGATCATCGACGGCAAAAAAGATTGGACCGACCTGGTGCACGAGAAGGTTGGCGAGATCAAGGCACAGATTATCGAGCGCGATGGGCAGGTCTGGATGGTGAAAGAGTGCCCGACGCACGGCAAATACGAAGACCTAATGGCCGTGGACGCGAAGTTCCTCGAATGGATTGAAGGAAATTTTCCGGGCCGCGACATTCCGGCGCACAACGACGAGAAACTCCATAACCACGGATCGAGCACGGTGCGGCACGGCCGCGGCTCGGTGCTCACGGTTGACCTGACGAATCGCTGCAACATGATGTGCGATCCCTGCTTCATGGACGCCAACCAGGTGGGCTACGTCCACGAACTGAGTTGGGAAGAAATTCAGGAAATTCTGGACAACGCCACGAAGATCAAGCCGCGGCGGCAGATGTCCGTGCAGTTCTCCGGCGGCGAGCCGACCATGTCTCCGTATTTCCTGGACGCTGTGCGCTATGCGCGGAAAGTTGGATACAACAGCGTGCAGGCGGCGACGAACGGAATCGAGTTTGCGAAGAGCAGGGAATTCGCGCAAAAAGCGTTCGAGGCCGGCTTGCGCTACGCCTACCTGCAATTCGACGGCATCGGGAACGACGCCAACAGTCACCGGCAAGTGGGCAACTTGTTTGACGTGAAGTTGCGCGCGATCGAAAACCTGCACGCAGCGGGCGTCGAGATCGTGTTGGTAACCACGATCGTGAACAACGTGAACAACGATCAGGTGGGTCCCATCGTGAAGTTCGCGATGGAAAACCCAAAGAAGATTTCGTTCGTTTCGTTTCAGCCGGTTTCGTTCACCGGTCGCGACGAAGACATTACGCCGGAGCGGCGCATCCGCCAGCGGTACACGCTCTCACATCTAGCGAAGGACGTCAGCTCGCAGGTGGGCAAAGTGGAGCCGACGCGCGATTGGTTCCCCATTTCCTACATCGCGACGTTCGCTGGATTCTCCGATCTCTCGCACGGCCCGGATTCGCAGTGGGGCTCGCTTTCCTGCGGATGCCATCCCAACTGCGGCGTGGGCACGGCCCTGATGATCAACAAGGAAACCAAGGAATGGGCGCCGGTTCCGCGATTCCTTGACGCTCCTTCGTTGACTAAGGACGTGACGGCGATTACCGACGCGGCTCGCGGCAGGGGTTTTTCAAACTTCATGATGGCCTTGGCGCTGCTGAAGAATTACAAGCCGTTCCAGGCGCCGCCGAGCCTGAAGCTCAAAGATCTTTGGATGAAGTTCGACAAGACCTGGGCGCTTTCGAAGAATTCGGACAAGAAGTACGGCAAGACCAATCCTACCCGCACCTACGAAGATGCGATGAAGCGCCGCGCCGAAGATCCGTGGAACTTCCTTTTCATTGCCGGGATGTGGTTCCAGGATCTCTTCAATTATGATTTCCGCCGCACGGAAATGTGCATCATCCCGTACGCCACGCAGAAGGGCGAAATTTCGTTCTGCGCGTACAACACGGGTGTGGGATGGCGGCAGATCATCGAGAACATGCACAAGAACGCAACGGTCGCCGAGTGGTACAAGAAGCACGGAAAGCATGAGATCTACGCCAAGAACAAGAAGGTGGACCTCGGGAATTATGAGCACTCGCTCAAAATCGACGCTGACGATGCCGCGCGTGTGCGTCATCTGGAGCACGATATTCCGCTGACCGCAGCCGAAGAGGACCGCATTCGCCGCAAGCAGGCGTTTGAGGAAGCCGCCAAGGTGAGGAAGATTTACGAGGAACTCGTGCTGAAGAAGAAGTCGGAACCGCTGATGCAGATCGGCACGATGGACGAGATTCTGACGGCTGTTCCGGGCGCGACTGTAAAGCGCGCCGAGCCCGCGAACGGCGCCGATGCCGCCACAGCCGTGACGTCGGAACCTGCAACCGTGGCCGGCGACTAGATCGGGCGCAGCAACGGATTCGGCTGGGCTCACCGCAGGGCAGCGCCTCTACGAAGTGTTAAGCTTTGCAAACAGCCTCGGCTTCGGCCGGGGCTGTTTGTTTGATGCACACGACTGTTTTGGACTAAGACTCGGCGAACCGATCAATTCACCGCGTGGACATCGGCCGGTGGGATGAGCGCGATCGTGCATTCCTGAAGTTCGGGCTCACAGTCGATGAACCCACGCCGCAGAACCTGTACCGGACCATCATCGGGAAACGGCACCTCGAACTTCGCGGTTTTCAGAGCTTCCTTGGCACCCGCAAATTCGTCTCGGTCATTCAAGAATTTTACGGCCGCGACCTTTGGTCCCGGAGCAAAAAGAATGAAAAACTCCGCGCTGGCATGCCTCTTCGGCTTGGGCGAAACCTCAACCTCCGTCATGCGCGTGTTTTGCAGCTCGAGAACGCCCCACCCGGTGGCCGTGTCGCCAGGGTGCAGAGCATCTAGCCGCGCTTTGGTGCCGTCCGGCGCGTGTTGGGTTGCGAGCGTGTTCGAATACGCCTTGATGGCCTCCTGCCGCTTTCCTTCTTTTTCGTAGATCTGCCCGAGATGATCACCGACGACCGGATCCTGGGCGAGACGCCATGCCGAACTGATGTACTTCTCGGCCTCATCAAATTTGCCCATGCGGAAATAGACCCAACCGAGGGTGTCCCAATACGCCGCGAGAGCAACCGGCGTCCTAAGGTTCCCAGGGTCCAACTGATCGAGCTTAATCCCGGCCGTCTCGCCCTCTTCCTTGTTTACCGCGCGTTGGGCATACTTCAAAGCGTCGTCGAGCTGCAGGTTCGTGTCGGCGAGGGCGTAAGCGGCTTCGTTGAGTTCATTCGCGGAAATAGCGTCGTTCTCAGCTATCTTGCGCAGGATGGGGATCGCTTTTTCCTTATTGCCAGAGCGCGCATATGCCTCGCCCAGCGCCACCGTGAAGGCGGATTTTTCGGGATCGAGCCGCACGGCCGCTTCGAATTCCGGCACCGCATCCGCGTAACGCTTCTGCGTCATCAGTATCGAGCCGATGCGTTCGGGAGCCTCGGGATTCTCGGGCGCGCTTTTTTCCAAGTCCCTCCAGACGGCAATCGCCTCATCCACACGATGCTGACTCATTAGCAGGGTGGTCAGGGGCCGATACGGGTCCATCCAGGAAGGCTGCAGGGTAATCGCTTTCTTGAGTTCCTCGATCGCTTTGTCGGGGTCCCTTCCGGCGTGCATGACGCCCAGGGTGGCCCATGCCTGTGCATACTTGGGATCCTTCATAACCGCCCGCTGCAGGTCGTCTTCCGCCGCTGCGATGTTACGGTCCATCATCGCCCGCTGGCCCTGAGCGTATAGGTCACGCGCCTCGAGGCTTCCGCTGACATCGGCGGCTAGGCTGACGCCTCCGCCCGAGAGAGGGATGAACCTATTTTCGTCGTCTAGAATGGCCTTTGAGAATGCTCGATATGGCTCCATCCGCCCGGGCGCCAATTCATGCGCTTTGGTTTCTAGCCGGCGCTCGGCGTGCAGGACTCCATCGGAGAAGGAATACGTCGCGGTGTACTCGGCGAAGGATTCGCTTAGGTGTATGGATGGAGGCAGTTGCGGAGAAGAGTTTGGAGGCAAGTGGATCGCGGCTTTGTAATCGGTCACTCCCGGCGAGCCGAGCTGGATCGGTTTTGGATTCTGGTCTTTCTCGTCTGGCGCAGGGGGAATAAAGACCGGCGGAAACGGCGGGCCAATCTGCCGATCGTCCCAGTCCGAATATTTTTCGCGCTTGTAGCTGTAGGCGATTTCGAATGGCTTTTCGGTGTCATCCGGGAGACTGGCCGTTACGTCGCTTACAGTTCCACCGAATCCCAAATTTTGCGAGATTTTCTGCATGACGTCTTTCCATTGGGACTGCCCTGACTGCCGAAGGACAAGACGATAGATCAGCTCAGGATCACCGCGGAAGGTCATCTGCACTTTAGTGTCGAGCGTCCCCAAAGCGTCGAGCGTACCGTTCGCTTCGAACTTGAAATATGAAGGGAATGGCGGATCGGCCGGGGTCTGTGCTAACTGCGCTACCGCTCCGCCATCGCTGATAACGAGGGCCGTTTTGTCGCGCAGGTTCGCCATAAGAAAGCCGAAGGGTCCAACTTCCGGGGTCGCGTCGAGGAAGAGAAATCCTTTGCCTTGCGGAATCGCGGTGATGACGTGGTCGAATTGCGCAGGTGAAGGAACATCCGGGTCGATTTTCGTTTGAGAGTTGATGAACGCCGGGTATGCCTTGATTCCGGCTGCCGCGAGCAACGAAGTGAGGAGTGTGTGCTTGTCCTTGCAGTCACCATAACCGTTGCTGAGGATATCCTCTGCGGGATGTGGTTGCATCCGCCCGATTCCGAAAGAGATCCCGATGTAGCGATACTTGGTTGAGACGAAGGCGTAGATGGCCTTGATCTTGTCGATGTCCGTCGCAGCGCCACGCGTGAGCTCCGCAGCTTTTGCCTGGATTTCGGGGGTAGGCGTTGCGCGAGGTGCAAACAGACTCCGAAGCCATTGTCCGACTTCATCCCAACTCCGAAACGTGGTCAATTGAACGTCGGGCGGCGGAGGCTCGGCTGAGTTCGCTTCCTTGTCGTCGGTCGATGGGGATGAAAGGTTCGAAGTGGTCCAACGATAGACGCGATAGGCGCCGTCCTGGTCGATGGTTGGCTGTATTTTCGCGCTTTTTACCTGCGCGGCGCGATTCTTGGGCACTCGAATTTCGAGAGTCTCCCGCAGAATGATGCCACCCCTGAAGAACTGAAAATTTCCCCAGAACTGGCCGGGATCTAGAGGTTTTGTGACTCTTTCCTGCGATTCCAGTTCGATGACATCGCCCACTTCCAGGCCCTTGACGGCAACTTGCATAGCTTTCAGGTCACTATAGAAAGGAGCCTGGCGAGTGATATCGGCGGGCATGTCCAGAACGTTATCGAGAGGCGTCTCGACAACGCGACCATCGGGTTTGACTACGCGCACATGTACGATTTCCATGGTCGAGTTGCCCGAAGCATAAGGAAAATTGAGCACTCCAAATCCCTGAACTCCCGCCTGGGACTGGATGCGGACGCGCCCCTTTACAACGGTTGAAGAGGTGCCATCGTTCTCAAATGTGACCTGAGTCGAACGACTCTCGATTACGTAGGCCTCGTTGGAGTAATCGGCCGGTTTCTCGGTGGGAGCTTGTGCTTGTGGGCGCGCAAATGCCGGGGGCACGCGACTTGCGGTCAAGACACCAAGCAATATTAGGCCGGAGACAATTCGCTCCATCATGGGCTGGGCCACCCTGCCCTGGAACGCTAGAGTGACGTAACGATATTGCTATCTTAGCTCGAAACCAGCGACTGCCCAAGGCGAACGGTATCCGAATGTGTCGGGGTGATTCAGGTTAGTGTCTGGGGGTCCCGTGGGCGTAAGAGATTGGAGGCAAAGCGCAATAGGGAGGACCCTGTGCGCCTCCGCAGAATTCGGGGTGAACGCTGCCATCTCAGAAATCGGCGAGACGCGGTGGTTCCGAGCCCTTCCACGCCATCTCAAACGAAGTTCGCACCCATTGCGTATCGGCCGTCTTTTTCTGCGCCTCGAGCGACTTCCACAAGCCAAAGAGGGAACGCGGGTTACGTGGATTCTTCTGTATATCTTGACGGAATATGCGCTCGGCTTCTTCAGCTTGCCCGCCGCTCAGGAGGGCGGCACCCAGCGATTCGCGAACAGGGTAATACCAATCGGGCGGCTCGTTGTAGCGCATGCGATCCTGAACGGCGACGGCCGCGCGCCACTTTTCAATCGCCCCAGGGAGGTCACCGCGCGCAGCAGCAATCCGAGCGTCAAGAGTATCGGCCGCAAGATCGTGGATGGTGTCCCAGTCGTTGTTCATCATTCCGAAGGCCATCCCCGGCTGGATCTGTTTGTACGTAGCTTCCATGGCGGCGCGTTCTAGGCCGGCTTTCGTGGCGTCTCCCTTTTCTGCAAATGCGCAACCCCGAGCGTAGTGCCAGACCAAGGTCAGACCGTTCAATTTGCGATCTGGCTCTGGCAACGCCAGGACGTCGTCCCAGCGCCCGAAGCGCAGCAGAGCAAATGCGGGCGTCGGCAGGTAACCCTCCGCCGCACCCACGACCTCAACCGTAACTCTCGCTCGTGATTCGAGTTCTTTTGCGGCCTTCCATGCCGCGTCGAAATCGCCCTCCATCATCGCCGCAGCGGCCATGAAATGTCTGTTGTGCTCGGCGTAGAGCAAAACGTAGGTCGCATTCGTGGCGGACAGGCCTCGCAAGTATGCGTCGTCCACGGCCACCGCCTGTTGATTACTCTTGACCGCAGCTTCGTAATCGCCGGTGCGAATGTAGATGTGCGCCGGCATGTGAACCAGATGTCCCGCCGCCGGCACCATCGTTTGAAGGCGCTGCGCGCTCGGGAGCGCACGCTCCGGATAGGGCGATGCCTCCAAAGCGTGGATATAGAAATGGTTTGCGCCGACATGATCCGGCCAGCGCCGCAGAGCCCCTTCGAGCACCGAGACGATTTCCTGGGTGTTCTCCCCGGGCTTGCCATCACTTGTCCACAAATCCCAGGCATGCAGGTCCATCAGGCTTTCGGCAAAGAGAGTCGCCGCGTCAGGATCATCCGGATAACGGTTATACAGATTGCGCATGGCAGATGCGTACGCGCGGCCGAGACGGTCGAAATCCGGCTTGGGATCATTCGTAAAGCGGTGCGCGAGCGCGTTCACGTATGCGCGTTCGCTTTCGGGAGCCGATGCCGCGAGCGATTGAGCCTTTTGAATCGCGTCGTAGGCAGCCTTTTCGCGGTCGGGCTGTACCTCGTTGTAATTCGGGCCCAGGGCAAGCGCCTCGCCCCAGTACGGCATGGGCGACTTCGGATCCAATTCCGCAGCGCGCTCAAAAGAGCGCACGGCTTCGCGATGATTGAAGGCATAGACGAAGGTCAGGCCCTGATCGAAGAATTTCTGCGCCTCGTCGCTCGTGGTGGCGATCGGATGGTGCAGCGAACCCAAGCCTGCTTTCAGGGTCGCAGGACTGGAGGGAGCGCCCTGTGTTCCATGGTTGTGTTGCGCCATCACGGGAGAGGGAGGGAACGCCAGACAAAGAACCGCCAGTACGCAGCCTTGCAATTTCAAGGGATGTCTCCTTTCTTCATGGATTCGAAGCAGTCAACAAGTCATATTCACGGGCAAGCAAGGCATTCGTCACGAACTCGACTAAGAGAGTTTGAGTATACTGCTGACCGTCTGCGGCGTGCCTGCTGGGGCTATCTGTTTTTGGACAGGCGAATTTCTCGATAGAATGCCGGCATGGCAGACCGACGTGCTCGGGCGCGGGAGTTAGCCGCAGAATACATTCGCAAGGGCGATCCCCTGGGGTGGTTCGAGGCGCTGTACCAAGAAGCGAAGCGGGGAGAGGCGGCGGTTCCTTGGGACGACTTCGAGCCCAACCCTCGACTGCTCGACTTTTGGAAGGAGCATGCATACGAGACGGCGGGCAAGCGAGCGCTGGTGATCGGCAGCGGGTTTGGCGACGACGCCGAGCAACTTGTCGCCTGGGGATTCAAGACAACCGGATTTGACGTTTCGAAAACGGCCACCGAGTGGGCGAAGAAACGGTTCCCGAAGACGCAGGTGGAGTACGTGGTGGCGGACCTATTTGATCCACCCGCGAACTGGTTGCAGAGCTTCGATTTCGTGCTGGAAATTTACACTGTGCAGTCGTTCCCGGCGGAGAT
>DATDMO010000428.1:0-5544 GCA_036518755.1 Candidatus Acidiferrales bacterium
AGTAGGCTTCGTTGTGGCCACCGGGATACAAATGAAATTCGTGCGGGATGCCGCGGGAGGCGAGAAGCTCGTGGAACGCCTGCGCGCCGGCGTTGAAGCCGTAATCGTCCTCGGTGCCGCAATCGAAATAGATGTGCATTCCAACGGGGCGCGGGCGTTCGCGAACGATAGTGAACGGGCTGCTGCGCTTCCAGAAGGCGGGATCGAATGGATTGCCGAAGGCTCCGCCGAGCGCCAAGGAGATCGCGTTTTCCTGTGTGCCGGGCATTTGGATACGCGGCAGCTTGGCAATCAGCGCGGCGCTATGCGCGCTGACCGAGCCGAACAGTTGCGGGTACCGAAAGGCAAATCGCAGCGCGCCATAGCCTCCCATTGAGACCCCGGTGATGCCCCGCTGCGCGCGGCCGTCGCGGATGCGATAGTGGCTCTCGATGAAGGGCAAGAATTCCTTGACGAAAAAATCCTCGTAGCGCACGCGGCCGTCGCGCGAATTGATGTAGAAGGTTCGACCGGCGGCGGGCGTCGCGATAAGGAATTCGCCGATGCGCTTTTGGTCCCAGAGATCTTGAATCAGGTCCCAGCCGCCGGAATTGAGGAGGAATTGTTCGTTCTCTCCGAGACCGTGAAGGAAATAGAGCACGGGATACCGGCGGGTTTTTTCGGCGTCGTAGCTGGGCGGGAGAAGAACGCAGTAGGGGACGCTGCGGCCGAGAATTTTGCTGGGGACGGAGCGGCATTCGGCGCGCCCCGCAGCGTGGGCGGTTCCAGAGAAGAGGAGGCAGCAGAGCAGCAAAAAGGCGCAAGGCAGAGACAAAAGAGCCGGCGAGACACCAGCGCTACAAGAGAGGGTCCGGTGGCTGGTAGATCGAAGAGAGATTCCTCGACATATCTCCCAGGCTCGACTAGCCGTCGACCTGGGAGCCCTTCCTGGCGGCCCGGCGCTTCGCGCAAAACAAAAGCGCGGGACGCTTCGCTCGGAATGACGGTGGCCAGCCTGAAGGCCGCCGCTACGAAGGCAATTTGAAACAGGCAGGCGGAGGGTCCACCTACTCATAGCGGAGGGCCTCGACGGGATCCAGGCGGGCCGCGCGAGATGCGGGATAGATGCCCGCGCAGAGACTTACGGCGATGGAAAAGGCGATGGCTGCGGCGACCATCCACCAGGGAACGGCCGTGACGCTGATCCCCGGAAGCGCGCGGCGGCTCAGATAAATATTGGTGCCAAGATTGATGGCGTGGCCGATCAGCCAGCCGATCGAGACGCCAAAAATGCCGCCCAGCAAACCCATCGCGCCCGCCTCAACGAAAAAGAGCCTGCGAATGTCGCGGTCCGCCGCGCCGAGCGCTTTGAGGACGCCGATTTCGCGGCGGCGCTCGAGGATGGCCATGACGAGCGTATTGATGATGCCGAGCGAAGCCACGACCAGCGCGAGGCTGCCGAAAATGCCGAGGAAAAGATCAAACACCGCGAATACCAGACTGAGGTTGCGGCTGGCGTCGAGCAGCGAGAAGGCGGAAAAACCCATTTGCTTTATGGCGTCTTCCACTGCTTTCACGTTGGTGGGCCCGTTGACGCGAACCGTGAGGCTTTCGTAGCTCTGCCGAGGCGGGCCGTCACGCAAGAGATCGCGCAGATCGTTGGTTTGAGTGGCGCGCAGGGTTTCCGCCACTTGCAGCGGAATCAGGAGGCGTCCGCGACCGAATCCGCCAAACCCGGCCGCCGGTTCAGTTTCCACGATGCCGACCACGCGAAGTTTTTCCTCGTGCGGAACGATGGAAAATCCGCCCGAAGAGGAATCTTGGCCGGCATGCTTGCCTGCGGGCGCCGGGGGAAGGGCCTGGCGCTCCGCGTAACGGACATCGATTTCCTTGCCGAGAAGCGAATCGGGCTGCTTGGACAATTGCTTGGCGAGATCGATTTGCAGGATGGCCTCGTTCGCCGAGGGACCTGAGAAGAAGGAGCCTTTCATGCCGTCGAAGGCTCCATCGTTGCGGGCGGATTGCGGCACGCCGGCGAGAATGGTGCCGTAGGGGTTTCCCGCGTAATGGATTTCCGTGGGGAAACGAATCTCCGGGTAAACCTCGGCTACATGAGGCAAGGCTTCCAATTGGCGGCGCGCGTCATTATCTAAGGGGCGCGGAGGACCCGCTGGAGTGATGACCGGCCCTTCCGGACGTCCGAAACCGGGATAGTTCGAGCGCTGAGTGACGAAGATCGCATCGAAAAGACCGGTGCTGGCGAGGCGGTTGTTCGCCAGATTTTGCAAACCGACGCCGAGAGAGAGCATGGCGACGAGCGACGCCACTCCAACCGCAATTCCCAACGTGGTGAGAGAATTTCGCAGGAGGGCCTCGCGCAAGTTGCGGCCGGCAAGTTCGGCGAGATCGCCGATTTTCATTGCGGCGCTCCGTCGCTGACAACTTTGCCGTCACTCATTTGAATCATGCGGTGGGCGAAGCGCTCCGCGCGGGGGCGTTCGTGGGTGACCATGACGATGGTCACTCCCAGCGTTTCATTGATTTCGCGCAGCAGGAGCATGATTTCGTCTCCGGTGGCGCTGTCGAGGTTGCCGGTAGGCTCATCGGCGAGGAGGATGGTGGGCCGGTTCACCAGGGCGCGAGCCAGAGCGGCGCGTTGCTGCTCGCCGCCGGAAAGTTCGGTGGGACGATGAGTGAGGCGCGCACCGAGGCGGACGCGTTCAACGGCTTCGCGCACGCGGGCGGTGCGCTCGTTGCGATCCACTTCCGCCAAGCGCAAAGGCAGCTCGACATTTTCTTCGAGAGTCATTCGCGGGAGAAGATTGAAGGCTTGAAACACAATTCCGACCGTGTGGCTGCGATACTTGGCCAGTTCCTCGGAAGTCATTTCGGCTAAATTGCGGCCGTGGGCGAGGATTGCGCCGGAAGTGGGGCGGTCGAGGCCGGCGATCAGGTTGAGGAGAGTGGATTTTCCGGAGCCGGAGCTACCCAGCACGGCCACGAAGTCGCCCGCGGCGATATCGAGGGTTACGTCTTGCGCCGCACGAACCAGCGCAGCGCCCATCTGGTAATGCCGTGTAAGGTGATCCGTGCGGATGGCTATTTTGTCGCTCGATGGCATCTTTCGCCTTCCATGTTACTACGCGGGAAGGTGGAGCGATGTTGCGGAGATGACGAGCGCTGCGAGGAAGCGGCGGAATCTGGCGCGCTTTCCACGGGGGCGCGAGTTGCGTTGGCGAGAGTGCGACGGGTACTGGGCATCAGAGAAATATCTACCGCAGCGCCGCACGAAACTACACGGCTTGTGGCTTCGAGCGCCCCAGCGAAAGTCCGGGCAGAACTGGCGCTAAGCATCTCGTTTTATTGCGGTTAATTGCAGCGGAATGCAGCTGGTTCCCTGGCAATGCAATTGCGGATAGGTAAGTACTGCAGTACTGCATGTTTTCGTGAGATCGTGTAGAGGAGCACTCGTGAAGGTTACGTACGACATTTTCCGAAGGCTTCCCGATGGTGGCCCCATCTGGATCGAGGCCGTACAAACTCTCGAGGGCGCAAGGGCACGCCTGACTTCCTTGGCGCAGACTCAGCCAGGCGACTACTTCGTTTACGATCTCGTTCACAACAAGATTATTGAATATGCAGAATATGCAGGTGATTGTCGCTAACCGGCATGCCGCTCCCGGCTTGTCTACAGCCGTCCCATCAGAAACAAGATCAGCAAGATTAATACGATTAGGCTGATCCCTCCGCTTGGGTAGTAGCCCCAATTCCTGCTGTGCGGCCAAGTAGGCAGGCTGCCAAAAAGCGCCAGAAGCAGAACAATCATCAAGATGAGTAGTAGCATCGTCGTTCTCCTTGTCCACTAGCCAAGTTGGCCTCTCTGGCGACTCGAGACGGCTTTGTTTTCCCTTGCGTAGGCTACGGATACGCCGCGACGCCGACAATCGAGCAAAGCCTGTAGTTACTTAGGCTAGTGTCGGTAGCATCAAAAGGTTCGGGCAGACTTGAACCGATGGTTAAGCCTTGGTTGGCGTCACTGATTGCCGTCACTGCGGGCAGCTTACGCCACTGGCTGGTTCAACTCGGCGGTGTGGGCCTAATTCCCCTCGGACTACTCGATGACTCCTTCGTCCCGCTGCCGGCGAGCATGGACATTGCAACGATCTTCTTAGCGGCGCACGACACTCACTTGTGGCTGTATTACGCACTCATGGCCACAGCAGGATCGGTTGGCGGCGGATTCGTTACCTACCGGCTGGCCCGCAAGGGAGGAAAGGAGGCGCTGGAGCATAGGTCGTCACGCGGGTATATGCGGAAGGTCTGCGAAATTTTCGAGAAGTGGGGGTTTGCGGCAGTGGCCGTCCCGGCATTGTTGCCTCCTCCGACGCCAATGACCCCGTTTGTGGTTGCGGCGGGAGCAATGCAGTATCCCCTGAAGAAGTTCCTGACGGCGCTTACCCTAGCACGGCTGGTGAGATACATTGTGCTCGCGTCTCTGGCGGCCCACTATGGACGCCAAATAATCAATCTTATCGCGCACAATCTGCTGCTTGCAGGTATCGTGATCGTGCTCGCGCTGGGGGCCGCGGTGGCACTGGCGTTTATCACTCGGGGTGGAGCGAAAAAAAAGAGGAAAAAGAAATGACGTTATCGCTGCGGGACGTTTTTCAGAAGAAGGCTATCGCTCGTCCTGCGAACACCAGCGCAATCCAAAGCGCCAGGGACAATCCAGCCCAGCGCCTTGCGCTTGGCGGCGTGACGGCTGCGCGGTCCCACGAGGCGACGCTGCGATAAATTCCGAAGCGAAAAACGAAAGCATTCGCCCCCGCAGCTAGAAGCAGCAGCAACGAGATCCAGTACATCACGTTACCCCCATATTCAACTGGATCGGAAATGCTGAGCAGAGTTCCGGTGAGCAACAGCAAAGCGAATCCAGTCCATTTCCAAGGGCGAAATTGTTCGATCACCTGTGAAACGGGCACGCCCCGCATCGCCAGGCCCAGGACGCGCAAATTCCCGATAGCCACCATCCCGCCAAATAACGCAACGCTCAGCACGTGGACGATCAAAAGCACGGGATAGTCGTACGTGCCTTCTCGGAGCGAAATGCTCAACGACGTATGGCTAAGCCATTCGCAAAATTTCAACAGTCCCATTGCTACACTCCAAAATCGCTGAAACGACCTCGGCGGATTACAGATTCCCGATCCACAATCCGCTAAGCAGAACGCACAGCCATAGTCCCAATGAAACGCACGCTGCAGGCTTGCGCCAGCCCAGCGAAGCGGTATCCCGCGATGGTTCGACGGCTTTTCGAATCACCGTGAAGTGGAATATGAGCGCCAGTACAAGGAACAGCATCTTGTTGCGAAACGCGGGAATTTGGACGTACTCATGAGGATCGGACGAGAAAAGGTACGGGCCCGTCGTCAACTGAATCGCAATTCCAGCCCATATCCAAGGCGCGAGCCCGCGGGCAATCGATGAAATCGGTTGGCGCGGCAGGCACCATCCCAGCAACCGCAGATCGAGGATGAGGATCGTTCCGACCAGCAAGCTGAATCC
>DATDMO010000429.1:0-5918 GCA_036518755.1 Candidatus Acidiferrales bacterium
ATGGAATTCGGGCTGGTCGTTCCATTTTGAGGCCGGTCGCTTCCGAGTGCCCGCGGTTAGCGCAGCAGCGTCAAGGCTGCTTGCATTTCGTCGCGGGCGTGCACGTCGCCCGCCTTTTGCGCAACCACGATCCCGTCCGACAAAAGTTTGCGGGCCTCGTCGAGTCGGCCCAGTCGTCCCAGGAGTTGTCCGAATTGATAGTAACCTGCGATGTAATCGGGATTCGTAGCGAGTAGTTTGTCGAAGTGAGCGGCGGCTGCGGAGCTGTCTCCCAATTGTACGCATTCAAGCGCCAGCCCGTACCGCGCGAACGCATCTGTCGGTTTCTGGGCGACGAAGTCTTCCAGAATTTCGCGTCGCGTCTTTTGTGGCTGCGCCATTTTATCCGCGTATTATAGCGGTCGCGGTTGTGCTCGCCAAGCGCCCAGGCGCCCAATCTCTCATCATTAGGCGGTATCTTGGCTCTTCTCATAAGCCCTTCAATTGTGTAAAAGTGTAACCGCCGGTCGAAAAGTCAGATCAGGGGGAGTATCACAACAATGTCATGGATTCGGATCGTTACCGTGCTCGCAATCGGCGCCGCTCTTGCGGAATCCGCGCTTGCCCAGAAAAAAGAGCCTCAGATGCTGCCTTACACGACCATCGATCATCCGGAATTCATTCCGGCTTCGCAGGTGTCGTTTCTTTCGGATAGCGATGTTGTAATTGGAGTCTCCAGCCGCGGCGTGACCAAAGCCTATCCCGGCGCCGATCTCGCGCAACACGGTGTTGTCGACGATCAGATGCCAGATGGCCCGATCGCAGTTACTTGGTGAGGCTACTGCAACACAGCCCTCGTGATTAGGGCTGAAGCCCACGGAAAGCAACTGCATTTTGATACCGACGGCGTCGTCGGTCTAAACGAAGTGTTCAAGGATCGCGAAACAGGAAGTCATTGGCAGCAATCGCTCTCGACGGCCACGTCAGGCCCGCTAAAAGGCACGCA
This sequence comes from Candidatus Acidiferrales bacterium, assembly GCA_036518755.1. Taxonomy (GTDB): domain Bacteria; phylum Acidobacteriota; class Terriglobia; order Acidiferrales; family UBA7541; genus Palsa-295. The sequence goes on from DATDMO010000429.1 coordinate 986, forward strand.
CCTCGAACTCTATCCGTTCTTGCTTACTCAATGGGGCGAGTGGAGAAAACAGCATCCCGATACACTGGTGCTAAAGCCGCTGCCTGGATACGCCGAGCGGATGCCAGGCATGAACAAGTTCATTAGCCAGCAATGGAGCCTCGGCATCTCGGACACGCGTCCCGCTCCTTCCGGAGCCATCGGACACGACACTCGGCTCGGCCCCCGCGAGATTATCCTTGGCATTCAAGTTAATCACGGAGAAAAGGCCTACCCACTCTCCGCGCTACGCAAGGAGCGAGTGCTTAACGATAAAGTTGCCGGAACACCCGTGGTCGTTGTGCATCAACCGGCGTCCGATACCACCACCGCTTTCGATTCGACCCTCAAAGGTAGAGTTCTCAAGTTCCGTGCGGCGGATGCGGAAGCGGATCGGCTCGTCGATCTCCAAACGCATTCCACATGGAACGCATACGGCCTCTGCGCCTCTGGAAAGCTCAAGGGCTCGCAACTAAAGTCGCTCATTCTCGAACCCGAATTCTGGTTTGCCTGGTCGGAATTTCATCCGAAGACGGATGTCTATGGTGCGCCGGCCAGCCGTTAGTCCGGCTCGCCGAGCTCGGCGTTCGAAATAACAACCGAGCCTCGGTCGCCATTTCGAAGGGAGATGAAGCCATGGTCACTCGGCGTGAAATGAACATTTCTTTGGGTACAGCGGTCGCGGCCCTTCTTTCGGGAACGATTGCTTCTCTGCGTGCGGAATCTGCCGTGCCTCAGCAAAATTCGCAGGGGAATGCGGCGTCGAGCCCTCCGCGCGGGATAACGACGCTGATGTCGGAGTCCATCGGCGATCCAGGCGATTGCGAAGGACGCATGCTCGTGCTTACGATCCCGCCCAAATTGGTTTCGGCGCCGCACAAGCACCCGGGCCCGGTCTTTGCGTACATCCTGGAGGGTCAAATCGAAAACCAAGTCGATCCCGACCCGCCCAAAACCTACTCCGCGGGCGACGTCTTCTACGAGCCGACGATGCACGTCCATCGCTCGCTTCGAAATCTAAGCGATACCCAAACCGCCAGGGTTCTGGTTTTTCAGTTGGTCCCGAAGGGCCAGCCTGCCGCTATTCCCGCCAAATAGGGCAGGCTCGCTCAATCAAACGATTGCTTTCCTACCAGCTCCGCGTTCGCGCCAGGCCGGCGTCGATCAATCCTCGAGCAGCGTGCTTCAGTGGGATACGGGCTCTTGTTCTCCGCGCACCGCCTCCGCGGTTTGAAAGCCGTGCTCGATGCATTTCCCGATCGACGGTCCCTCGAGGTAATTCCCCGCAAAATACAGGCCCGGTATGGCCCGCTCAGCCTCTCGGATTTCCCGGACGGCGTGCGCGTGGCCCAGATTGTATTGCGGCAAAGCTCGCGGATGCTTCCAGATCGCGGAAACAATCGGCGAGCCTTGAATCTTCAGAATTTTCGAATGTTCGTGCTCCGCAATTGCGGTGATCTCCTGGTCGGATTTCTCGATGATGGCGGAATCGGTGGCGCCTCCGAGGATGCTGGTTATGGTCATCTGGCCCTGCGGCGCACGCTTTGGAAACAGCGACGAATTCCACACGATGCCGAGCGTCCGATATTTTTCACTTCGCGGGATCAGCACTCCGAAGCCGTCCAGTGCCGCTGCGCTCTGGTTTGCGTGATACCCGGCCGCGACCACAACCACCGGCGCGTACGCGATGCCCGAAAGCGTCTGGGCCACCTTCGCCGAAAGCGGTGCAGCAATGCGCGACGCCACATAAGCGGGCGTCGCCAGCACCACGGCCGGCGCGTCGAATTGCTCGCGGTGGCCGTTCCGCGTCACCTGGACCTGAAAACCCTGATCTGTCTTCGTCACGCCGTCGACGCGCACGCCGCACTTTGCGTTGGCTCCGAGTTTCGCGAACATTGCCGCGGTCAGCACGCCCACGCCGCGTAAAAACGAGCACAGAGGCGGCGGGCCCTGCCTCGCGCTCTTTGCTGGGCGCGACTTCATCGCTCCCCGCAAAACGCTTCCGTATTGCCGCTCCCATTCTTCCAGCGAAGGGAAGGCCGCGCGCAGGCTCAGCTTTTCCGGATCGCCCGCGTAGATACCTGAAACGAAAGGGGAAACGAGGTACTCCAGAATTTCGTGCCCGAATTTGCGCCGCACGAACTGCGCGACAGACTCGTCTTCCGCAGGCGGCGTCGTCCGGCTCAACCCTTCCGAAACGATTCTCCATCGCGAGCCCACGCCGAGCAGGGAACTGGTGAGAAACCCTTGCGGCGCCATCGGGATCTTCCGCAGCTGCCCGCGGCGCAAGACGAATCGCGGCGCTCGCGGATCGGCTTTGCACAGCTCGCTTTCGATACCCAAATCGCGAATCAGAGCCAGCACCGTTTCCGTGCCCTGGAAACTCTGCGGCCCCGATTCAAACAGAAACCCATTGCTTTCAACTGTACCGATCAGTCCGCCGGGCCGGTCATTCGCTTCAAGCAACGTCACCGGGGCACCGCGCTCTTGCAACCTCAGGGCGCAGGCGAGGCCGGAAATGCCGGCTCCTATGACGACTACTTGGGCTGAGTTGGCCATGTAGGCTACATCCTAGAGCCTTCTCGGGGAAAAGCACACTCTAACTGTGGGAAGGCAGGTCAAAGTCCCGGGAGACGCCTCGTGGGGCAGAGTTGGCGGGCGGTTTTTGGCGGTTTGCGACCCTTTAATGCTTCTGGCTGAAAGATTTCTGAGCGCCAAACTCGAAGCATTTCAAGCCCCAGAATGGCACAGGTAGGAATGGAACGAACTGGCGGGGAAGCTAAGCTTCAGGTAATATCAGGTAATGTTACGGGGCGTACCGGAGAACCCTATTGACACTGACTAACATCCAAGGAACGACTAGCGGGGTAAAAACACTCGTGCGCGTGCGGCCGCGGGGTTTTTGCGCAGGCGTGGTCCGCGCGGTGGATATTGTGGAATTGGCGCTCGAGGCGTACGGGCGGCCGGTTTATGTACACCACGAGATTGTGCATAACCGGTACGTGGTGGACCAGTTGCGGCGGCGGGGCGCGATTTTTGTGGAATCCATTGAGGAAGTTCCGGTTGGGGCGGTGCTGGTTTTCAGCGCGCATGGAGTGCCGCCGCGGGTGCGCAGTGAAGCCAAAGAGCGCGAGCTGAAAATCATCGATGCAACTTGTCCGCTGGTAACCAAGGTTCATTTGGAGGCTCTGAAATTCGCGCGCGAAGGACGCACGCTGATTTTGATCGGACATCGCGATCATCAGGAAATCGTGGGAACTTCAGGCGAAGCGCCGGATCAAACGTTGGTCGTGGGGAGTGTCGAAGAAGTGGACCAATTGCAAGTTCCAGATCCATCGAGGCTCGCTTTTCTAACACAGACCACGCTCTCGCTTTACGACACCCAGGAAATTGTTGCGAGACTGCGCCAGCGCTTTCCGGCGATCGTTGGCCCGGCTTCGGATGATATTTGCTACGCAACTCAGAATCGCCAAGAAGCGGTGGAGGCGCTCACGCGCGAAGTGGAACTAATTCTCGTGGTCGGCTCGGCGAACAGCTCAAATTCAAATCGGCTGGTGGAAGTGGCGCAGCGCGCGGGAGTGGCGGCGCGACTTATCGAAGACGCAAATGACATTGATGCGGCGTCTCTGGAAGGCGTGAAGAGCATAGGTCTTACCGCGGGAGCTTCGGCACCCGAGGTTTTGGTGGAGCAAGTGAGCCAACGACTTTCCGGATTCGGATTCACGAACCACCGCGATCTGGATTTGATTCGGGAGGACGTGCGATTCACGCTGCCGGCGGAACTTGCCGCCCGGCTCGGCAGGGCCACAAATTAAGGACCGATAGTTTTCGCCCCGGCAGCATCAACCCGAAGATAAGGAGCATATGAGTGGCGGCCAAAATCGTCCGCCAGGCGAATAGGATTGCGGTTCTGGGCGTCCCCACAAGTGCGGCTGCGATGTCGGTGGGCAGCGAAGGCGCGCCCGCGGGGTTAAGGGCAGCGGGCCTTATTGAGAAACTTCAGGGTATTGGTTATCAAGTATCCGACGTCGGCGACGACGCTCAGCAGCTTTTTCAGCCGGATAACGAGAGTCCTCGCGCGCGAAACGTTCGTCGGATTTTGTCCGTCCTGGACGCTTTAAAGCCGCGCGTGGAGCAAGCCGTCAAGTCCACAGCACTGCCACTTATTCTGAGTGGAGACTGCTCGGTTGCGCTCGCCACGGTTGCGGGCGTCCGCCGCTACTTCCGGCACGTGGGAATGATCTATGTGGACCGCGATGCGGACGTGAATACGCCGGCGACGACGCTTTCCGGGTGCGTTGACGGAATGGTGGTTTCACACCTCACGGGGCGGGGCGCGGCGGAGCTGGTACGCTTCTGGCCCGAGCCACCGTTGATTCGCGATCCGGACCTGGCGCTTTTTGGCGTAGCGCGCCTGGATCCCGCGGAAGAGGCATTTTTGCAAAATGCGCTGCTACGTCGATACCTCGCCGCGGACGTACAACGGGTCGGAGCGGCAGCCGCAGCGGAAACGGCAGTTGAGCGCATTCACGGGAAGACGAACGAATTCGTCCTGCATTTTGATGTGGATGTGATTGCAGGTTTTGAGGCGACGAACTATAGCGGCACAGGCGGGTTGGTGCTCGAAGAAGTTCGAGATGCTCTGGAGGTGTTCGCCGTGCAGCCGCATCTCGCGGCGATCGAGGTGACCGGATATAACCCGGCGAAGGATACAGAGGCGAGCGGCGCCAAGTTGATTGTAGAGCTGCTGGCCGGCGCGCTAGCGAAGAGGCTTGCGGCGCTGGCCGCGCCGCAGCCCAGCGAATCGGCGAGCGTGGCCGCACAGCCGGCCTCCGCACCACCTGCGGACGCGGTGCCCGCTGTGACGTCGGGCGAAGCGTGGTCGTCCGACGATGTCGCGTCCTCGGCGGAATTA
>DATDMO010000430.1:0-4499 GCA_036518755.1 Candidatus Acidiferrales bacterium
GAGCCCGTTAAACGACGGTGGAGAAATACTCTTCGGTCCAGCCCAATTCAATGAGCCCCTGCTGGAGACGTGCGAGCGGCAGGCCAACCACGTTGAAATAGCAACCTTCAATGCGGGGAATGTAGCGGGCGGCGTAGCCCTGGATGGCATAGGCGCCGGCTTTGTCGTGCGGCTCGCCGGTAGCGAGATAGCGATTGATTTCTTCGTCGGCGAGCGGAGCGAAGGTTACCAGCGTGGTTTCGACAAAGGAAATACGCTCGGCATCGGGGAGACGGATGAGACACACGCCGGTGAGGACGGCGTGGGTGCGGCCGGAAAGCTTTGTTAGCATGCGGCGGGCGTCATCGGAAGAACGCGGCTTGCCGAAAATGTGGCGGTCGAGAACGACTTCGGTGTCCGCGGCGATGAGGATGGCGGGGCCGACGGCGCGGGCGGAAGCAAGATCTGCCTTGGTGTTAGCGAGGCGCTGGACAAGGTCCTGCGGGGATTCGTCGGGGTAGGGAGTTTCGTCGATGGCCGACGAAAGCACCGAGAAGTGATAGCCCGCATCGCGAAGAATTTCCGCGCGGCGGGGCGAAGCGGACGCCAGAATCAGCCTCATACCGTGCCTTGAAAAGTCAGGATACTACAGAGCAAGAAGGAAGGCAGCCTGGGCGAAAGGGCAGCCCAATATTCATCCAAGGTCAGGCGGATGGCGCGGACTTGCCGTAAGGCTGCTGACATGCTTCGCAGATAACTGCATAGTGCTGATTGAGGTACTAACAATTGGGGTAGGACCACATCCCGGACGGCTTCTCACGGCGAATTCCAAGGAGGAATCGTGAGCAGAGCGCAATGACGCCAATCCACACCCATGAGACGACAACGAGAATCCAGATGGCGTCCTGGTTCCGCGCGTACCCTGAGGCTCCGAGAATCATTCCGCCCGCAAACTGAATGAGCAGGTGGCCTACCACGGAAAGGGAGCCCCAGAGCCAAGGGTTGCCACCGCGAGCTCGCGCGTAGGCAGCAATGCCACCTGTGGTCACAATCAACGCGATGATCTCAAACATCGAACCCTCCCCTTAGATGACGACGGACTCCTGATATTCGCCGAAGAGGCGGCGGAGGGCGTCGGAGATTTCGCCGACGGTAGCGTAGGCTTCGACGGCGGCGAGGATGGCGGGGAGAAGATTCTCCTTGGTAGCGGCGCGGCGCTGGAGTTCGGCGAGAGCGGATTGCACGCGGGCGGAATCGCGGCGGGCGCGAAGAGCTTTGAGGCGAGCGACCTGGGAGCGCTCGATTTCTTCGTCAATCCGAAGAGTGGGGATAGAACGTTCTTCCTCAGCAATGAAGTCGTTGACGCCGACGACGATTTGCTCTTTTTTTTCGATGGCGCGCTGAAATTCGAATGCGACCTTCTGAATTTCCCCCTGAACAAAACCCGATTCGATAGCGCGCAGCATCCCTCCGAGCGAGTCGATCTTGGCGATGTATTCTTTCGCGCCGCGCGCGATCTCGTTGGTGAGATGTTCGATGGCGTAAGAGCCGGCGACGGGATCGATGGTGTTGGTGACGCCGGTTTCGTGAGCAATGATTTGCTGCGTGCGGAGAGCAATGAGGGCCGAGTCTTCTGTAGGCAAAGCGAGAGCTTCGTCGAGCGAGTTTGTATGCAAAGACTGACAGCCACCGAGAACCGCGGCAAGCGCCTGGATGGCGACGCGAACGATGTTGTTTTCCGGCTGCTGCGCGGTAAGAGAAGAGCCCGCGGTTTGCGCGTGGAAGCGCAGGAGCAGCGAGCGCGGGTCTTGCGCGCGGAAGCGGTCGCGCATGACTTTGGCCCACAGGCGGCGCGCGGCGCGGTATTTGGCGATTTCTTCGAGCAGATCGTTGTGCGCGTTGAAGAAAAACGAAAGCTGCGGCGCAAATTCATCCACGTCGAGGCCGGCATCGAGGGCGGCTTGCACGTAAGCGATGCCGTCGGCAAGTGTGAAGGCGACTTCCTGCACGGCGGTCGAACCGGCTTCGCGGATGTGGTAGCCGGAAATAGAGATGGTGTTCCAGCGGGGAAGATGGTCGCGGCACCAGGCAAAAATGTCGGTAACAATGCGCATCGCGGGGCGCACAGGATAAATGTAGGTGCCGCGTGCGATGTATTCCTTGAGGACGTCGTTCTGGACGGTACCAGAGAGTTTCTGCAGGTCGGCGCCCTGTTTTTTTGCCACGGCGACGTAGAGACAGAGAAGAATCGCGGCAGTGGCGTTGATGGTCATGGAGGTGGAAACCTTTTCGAGCGGGATGCCGTCGAAAAGCGTCTCCATATCTTCGAGAGAATCAATGGCGACGCCGACTCTGCCGACTTCACCGAGAGCCAGAGGATGGTCAGAGTCGAGGCCGATTTGCGTGGGAAGATCGAACGCGACGGAAAGGCCGGCCTGGCCTTTGCTTAACAAATAGCGATAGCGCTTGTTGGATTCGACGGCGGTGCCGAAGCCGGCGTACTGGCGCATAGTCCAGAAGCGGCCGCGGTACATGGTGGGATAGATGCCGCGTGTGTAAGGGAATTCGCCGGGATAGCCGAGAGCCGTTTCGGGATCCCAATCGCCGAGGTTCGATTCGGTGTAGAGAGGATCGAGCGGAAGGCCGGAGAGCGTAGTGAACTTTTGCTTGCGCTCGGCGGGGCGTGCGGATTTGGTTTTGGTGTCAGACATTTATCGAAACGGGAAAATCAATATTCGAAAATCGAAATGCGAAACTCGAAACTCGAAAAGCAACCCAAGTCGCGACTCAAGAAAGAACTGGTCTGAAGGCCGACCACTACAAATTCTTCTCCACCTGAGCTACAACTTGCGGGCGTAGCGGAATGAAGTCACCGCAAAAAACACCAGCAAGGCTGCCATGGCCACAGCCACGCCAAGGAGCCAGCGAGACACGTCGCGCGTCCAGGCGCGAAACGCGGCGTTGAGCCAGGCCAGCGCAAGAATGGCAAACACCGCACCGACGAATTCGTGAAAAAGCTGCCTAAGCGCGCGCCACAGTCGGCGGAACCCCTGCGGTTGCGAACTAGCCGGTGCACTCGCGCTCGTGGACATAGCAGCATCTTAGCGCAAACGGAAATGGAGTTCTAAGTTGTAAGTTTTAAGTTGTAGGTTCGGGGAAAAATCATTAGGGGCGTGTCTAGAATGGATTCCTGGAATCCCGGTGTCATCCACTAGTTTCGCCGTGCCGAGGCGCCGATTTGGCGTGGTTCCCTTATTTGAATTACGCACAGTGGCAGAGGATTTTTGAGCAGATTCGCGGGGGAAAAGGGCTGTGGACAGATTGGAGACAACGGCGCGAAGGTCTCTTGTATCCAACTTTGCGTGAGCCTAAAATAGCAGTTGAAGTACGGGAGAACCCGCCTTGCAACTCGACGATCATTTGAAAAACCTTCTCCGCGAACTGGGGCACGCCATTAATGACACGGTGTCCGAATCCGACCGCATCACCGGCGCGATTGCGGGAGTGCGAGCGCACGGGTACGACATTGTGCTGAAATTGGACGCCACCATCGGGTTGGCGAAGCGCGACGGGACGGCGGCCGAGGATGCGAAACTCACGACGCAAGACCGGAGGTTCCTCGAATCGTTGCGCATCCAGGTGGACCAGGAGTCGCTGACGGAAGAGGCGGAAAAGAAGCCAGTGCCGCGATTGACGATGACGCCGCAAGACGTTCGATTCTTGAAGTCGCTGCGGATTGCCACGGACGACAGCGAATGAAGCTATTTACAAAAGTCGCCGGTCTCGGAATGCCAGTGATTTTCCTCGCGGCGGGAGCTTTCTCCCCACCCGCTGCGGCTCAAGTGCCTGTAGTGGTGCCCGTCGTGGTAGACACGGCGGTGCCCATTCTCGTGAACGCGATAAAGCCGAAGCCCAAAGCCAATGGGATGGCGAAATTTGAAGGATTCGTGATGCACGCGAACATCGCGCAAATCACCGCACGCGCAAAAGGCAACGACCTGACGATCCAAACTTTCGCGCTTTCGCAGGAAGCCTCCGCAAAAATGCAGCAGATCGTGGACAAGGGCGGCTACCAGTACGGCGACAAAGTGACGATTTATTACAATCCCACCACGATGCAGGCCATGAAGTTCAAAGGGAAACCCTCGAAGCCGATTTGATTTTTTTGTGAGGCGGCCCATGTTGCGCCTCCCCGCGGTTGCCGGACGCTTTTATCCTTCCGATCCCAAAGAACTCACTTCTTTCATTCGCAATTATTCGCAGCATGACCCACAGCAGCAGGCCATTTCTGCCAAGGCCTGCCTTGTGCCGCACGCGGGTTACATGTACTCCGGCCACGTGTCGGGAGCGGTGTTTGCTCGCATCGAGCTGCCGAAGAAAATCATCGTGCTCGGCGTGCGGCATTATCCGCGGGGAGAACCGGCGGCCATTCTTTCGAGCGGGGCGTGGCGGACGCCGCTGGGAGATGCTCCAATCGATGAGGGGCTCGCGGGCGCGTTGCGGCGGGAGTGTCCATTGTT
>DATDMO010000431.1:0-8151 GCA_036518755.1 Candidatus Acidiferrales bacterium
TCAGATAGCAGCACAGTCCGATCATGAAAGCGTAGCGCGCCGTCATGGTGTCCATCAGCCACCCGCCGATCAATCGCCCGGCGATGCAGGCGACGGTAAAAAGGCCCAGGGAGAATGCGGCGTCCCCGGATGGAATCCCGACGCTCTGCAGGTGTAGCAGCCAATGCGCCACAAAAATGAAAAATGGAAATTGCGCAGCCAGTCCAGCGAACACCACGAGCCAGAAGCTGCTTGTGCGATAGGCCTCGCCCGGGGTCCATTCGTATTGCGTAATTAAGGCGCTCGGAGCGTGTTGCCGGGGCGCGCCGGTGGAATCTTTCACTTCTCCGTCAGGGAGTTGACCCAAATCCTCGGGCCTTTCCTTGACGAACAGCAGCGCGATGATTCCAGCGAGTACGGCGCCTCCCGCGACGATTTCCCAGCCCAGCCGCCAGTTGCCGCCGCTGGCGCGCAGAAGCTTATCGATCAACGGAGCCATGAAGAATCCGCAGACGCCCGAACCGCTGAGCACGAGACCGACCGCCCGGCCGCGGTAACGTTCGAACCAGCGCGCCGCCGCCGTGCTGCCGGGGATGATGTCGCCAAAGCACACGCCGATGCCGTTGATGACGCCGAATCCGAGAAGGAATTCCCAGGGTTTCGTCGTGGCAAACGCCAGAAACAGCGAACCGATGCAGACGAACGCTGAGCCGATCAAGTACGTCGCGCGAATGCCCCGCTTGACGATGGAAATGGCCACCAAAGTGGACGGGATGCCGACGAACAGATTGAGCAGCGTGGACCCAAATCCGAACGTGCTGCGGCTCATCTGAATGTGCTGCAGCATATAAGGATTGATTACGGCGCCGATGTAAAACGGAAATCCGAGGTTCAGAAAATCCATGGCCGAAAGTGCTCCCACGAGTTTCCAGCCGTAGAATCCTCGCTTGGTCGCCACTCGGATCCCCTCCAATGGCCCCTTGCCGAACATCGCGCACTCGGAAAGGGGCGCCCCCTTGCATTTTTCTGTCCGCCGCCCAAAACGGCGGGTTCTTCGAAAAGAGGTGCCAGCATTCTAGTTTGATCTACCGGCTTTGCAAGATGAATGTAAAATAGCCCGGTTCTCGCCAGACACGCTGAATCTTTGAAATCGCGCACACAAGTCGGAATCGTCGGCGCCGGGCCGGCCGGGCTTCTGCTCTCTCACCTGCTCCACTTGCAGGGCATCGAGTCGGCGGTCGTCGAAACGCGCAGCCGCCAATACGTTGAAGAACGTGTGCGCGCCGGGCTGCTCGAGCAGGGAACTGTCGACCTACTCAAAGAGACCGGTGTAGGCGAACGTCTGAAACGCGAAGGGCTTACCCACTATGGCGTCCGGCTGCGGTTCGGCGGCCGCACCCACCGCATCGACTTCAAGGAACTTGCCAACGGGCGCTCCGTCACCATTTACCCACAGAACAGAGTCGTCGCCGATCTTTTCGACGCCCGCGCAGCCGCGAAGGGCCAGGTTTTTCTCGAGGCTGCCGAGGTAAGCGTCCACGATTTCGGCGACAGCAGCGGCAAGAACGGCGGCATCAAGCCTAAGATTCGCTTTCGCGCTGCTGGCGAGTCGCATGAAATCACCTGCGATTTCATTGCCGGTTGCGACGGCTTCCACGGCGTCTGCCGCCCGTCGATCCCGGAAGGCGCGCTGAAAGTTTACGACCGCATCTATCCCTTTGGTTGGCTGGGGATTTTGGCCGAGGCTCCGCCGTCATCGGAAGAGTTGATCTACGCTTACCATGAGCGTGGCTTCGCTCTCCTCAGCATGCGCTCTCCGGAAATTGGCCGGCTCTATGTTCAATGCGCGCCCGATGAGGACCTCAACGAGTGGCCCGACGAGCGCATCTGGCAGGAGCTGCACGCGCGCCTCTCGAATGTGGAAGGCTGGAAGCTTACCGAGGGTCGCGTGCTTCAGAAAGGCGTCACCGGCATGCGCAGCTTCGTGGTCGAGCCGATGCAATACGGCAATCTTTTCCTCGCGGGCGACGCCGCGCACATTGTCCCGCCCACCGGCGCCAAAGGCCTCAATCTGGCGGTTTCCGATATTCGTGTGCTCGCGCCCGCCTTCGCGGAATTCTACAAAACCGGAAAGCGCAACCTGCTGGAAAGTTATTCGGAGACCTGCCTGAGGCGCGTTTGGAAGGTGCAGCGCTTCTCCTGGTGGATGACGTCCATGCTGCACTTGTTTGACACCGACAATGCCTTCGATCAGCGCCGCCAGCTGGCGGAATTGGACTACGTCACCAGCTCCCGCGCCGCGTCGCAAACTCTCGCCGAAAACTACGTCGGCCTGCCGATGGAATGATCCTCGTCGCGCAAACGCTCAGAGAATAATTCCGACCGCCTATAGACGCACTTCGAGGATACAGTCACAATTCTTACGCCGAGGCCTAGAGCCGCGCAAGTACCTGTTGGTGTAAAGAAAAATCGTCTACGGTGCGTGTGGTGTTTTGGGGCAATTCGCGGCAGCGTTGCCCTACTGGGTTACGGTTTTCACCGCGTCGCCTACCTTGAATCCCGCTCCGGAGACCGGCGCAGCCACCGCCGAAATATCGTCCACATCCGTCACCCGCACCACGCCGACGGGCGACGTCATCCTCCGGATCACTGCTCCCGTGGCGGGATCCTTGATCTCTTTCGTGATGCGCTCGACCGATAGCTGATCGCCCACTTTCAACCCGGCCTTCCCGCCCACATTCAATACAATCTGTCCACCGTCTACGGACGCCACCAGACCCGAAACAATGATGGTGCGAGTTTGCAGCTTGGTGTTATCGGCTATTAGTCCTGTGCTGAGTTGCTCCACGGACTTTTTCACTGCTTCGCCGAGAATCGTCTGCTGGAAATCGCTGTTGCCGAAGTCCACGTTCCCGCCGCCCCAGCCTCCCCAGTGTCCGCCTCCGCCCAGCAGCCCCGTGCTCGATCGCGAAGATTCACCGTGTCCTTCAGCCACGCCCAGGATCTCCGCCGTATCAATGTCCACGATCCGCGCATCGATGTTCACAATCGCCTTGGTATTCTTGTGAGAAAAGCCGCCGATCCCGAATCCGCCGAAGCCTCCGCCACCGCCGCCCACGTTTGTGTTCTTTGTGTCGTTCCCGAATTGCGTAACCGCCCCCACGATAATGGCGTCGACGCCCAGGAGCTTGCCGATCTTGGCGGCTGACGTCGGATTGGCGCGGTCGCTATTCGAGAAATTCTGCTCGGCCAGGATTTTATCCAGCGCCTGCCGCTCGATCACCGAGTAAGTTCCATCCTGGACGAGATACTTCACCAACAGATTAGTAATTCCTTTGCCAACGTCCACGTTGGTGCCAAACGCGGCTGAGGAAGCCGTCTGCACTGTCCCATAGTCAAAATCGAAAACCGCGACGCGTTTCTTGCGCCCCTGTGGCGCAGTCGCTCCAGGCGCAGCGGCCGCCGTGGTCGCCGCCCCGGGCGGAGGTGGCGCAGCCTGATCTTGAGCCTTCGTTCCCGCTCCCGTGGCAAGAAATACGCTCAGAACAGCGATTATCGCTAGAAGGGCATTCTTCATGGTCTCTTCTCCCCGGTACCCGATGATTCTGGTTGAACGCAACGTGGCCGGAATATTACTGGTCGCAATAGTTGGCTGTCAATAACACTCCGAAGCCCTGAGTCGCCACAGCAACGGTTTGCGCCTCGACCTTGATTCTGCTAGCTTTGCTCGCGCATGGAGGGGAATGCCTTTGAGCAGACTATCAGCACTCCGTATCCGTCTCGCGGTTCTCGCGCTTGCAAGCACAACGATGTTTTCCGGCGCGGCGATGGCTCAAGCGTCCGCCGGATCGTCCGCGCCAGGCCAAAGCTCTCCAGGCGCCGGTGCTGCGGCCGCCGCAGCCGCGATGAAGAGTGCCTTCCCGCCCTTTCACATGATCGGCAACATCTATTACGTCGGCTCCGCCGGCCTTTCTTGCTATCTGATCACCACGTCCAGAGGCAACATCCTCCTCGACACCGGCTATCCGGACATGGCTCCGCAGATTGAAGGTAATATCGAGAAGCTCGGCTTCAAATTGAAGGACACCAAGTTGCTCATCAACAGCCACGCCCACATCGATCACGGCGGCGGAATGGCCGCGATCAAGGCCGCTACTGGCGGGAAGGTCGTCGCCATGGCCGAGGACGCGCCCTTCTTTGAAAGCGGTGGCCACAATGACGTTGTGTTCGGCGACCGAAATCTCTTTCCCGCCGTGAAAGTGGATCGCGTCATTCACGATGGAGATCAAGTGAAGCTCGGCGGCGTTGCGCTCACAGCGCATCGCACTCCCGGTCACACTCCCGGCAATACCACCTGGACCATGCTCACGACGGACAGGAATGGCAAGGCGTACAGCGTCGTCTTCTTTGGCGCCGTTACGCCGTTTCCTAACACCAACCTGAAGGGAACTCCGGCTTATCCCGCCATGGCAGCCGATTGGGCGAAAACGATGCAGGTCATTCCCGCGCTGAAGTGCGAAGTTTTCCTCGGCTCCAATTCCTCTTTTTACGACATGGAAAAAAAGCACACGGAGCTGGTGAATGATCCCAACGCTCCGAATCCCTTCCTCGATCCAACGGGCTGCAAAGCCTTCGTCGACCGTGCCGAAGCCACATATCAGAAGCTGCTGAGGATTTCGCCGTAAGCGGAAGCTAGATAGGTATACCTGCCTCTGTGTTGGTCTTCGGGCTCTGGCCTTGGTAGCGGCGGCCTCTAGACTGACCGTGCTATTGCACCGCGTCGTCATTCCCGAGCGGAGTGTCCCGCCCTTTGCTTTTGCGCGAAGCGCCGGGACACGCAGTCGAGGAATTCTCTTCGACCTGGCCCAGCGGCCGGTATAGCTTTCCTGCTGGCAGCGCCGGAGGCGCGATTGTAGATAACCCGGCACGCAGGGAACTGGAGTGCCGGGTCACGGGAGCGAAGATCGAAGAGTCCCTGCGGAACGATTGAACGTGCTATCGCCCCTCTCTTTCTTGTGAAGCCAACTCCGCAAATTCTGTTACCTTATACATTTCTTTTTCGCCCAAAGGACGCTCCCGTGAGGAAGAAGATTCGCGTACTTCAGTTCGGCGTCGGACCGATTGGCGCATCGATTGTTCGTCTGATGCGTGAAAAGGCCGCGCTCGAAATCGTGGGTGCGATCGACCGCGATCCCGCGAAGGCTGGCCGCGATCTCGGCGAACTCATCGGTGCCCAAGACGCCCCATGGAAAATCCCTGTTTCCGCCGAAGCTTCCGAAGCGCTTGCGAAGCCCGTCGATGTCGTCGTCCACACAACTTCATCCTATCTTGCCAATGTAATGGACGAATTACTCGCCTGCCTCGCTGCCGGATGCTGCATCGTCTCCACCTGCGAGGAGTTGGCCTATCCGTTTCGCAAGCATCCGGAACTCTCTGCGAAACTCGATGCCGCCGCGAAAGATGAAGGCGTCGCCCTGGTCGGCACCGGCGTCAATCCCGGCTTTGTGATGGATAAACTCGTCCTCACGCTGGCCGCGGCCGCGCAACGCGTGGATTGGGCGAAAGCGTTGCGAATTGTCGACGCATCGAAGCGCCGACTTCCGCTACAAAAAAAAATCGGCGCGGGCATGACCCCCGAAGAATTTCGCTCGCAAGTTGCGGCTGGTGTGATCAAGCATCACGGCTTGCCCGAATCCATCGCCATGGTCGCCGATGGCCTCGGCTTCGCGCTCGACGACATCTCCGAAACCATCGAGCCGATCATCGCCGAAGAATCCGTGAAGACCGAATTCCTCGAAGTTGCGCCCGGCCAAGTCGCCGGAGTTCACCAAATCGCAAGAGGTACTGCCGCCGGCAAAGAAAAAATCTTCATGGAGCTGCAAATGTACGTAGGAGCAAAGCATCCGGCGGACTCTGTCGAACTCCGGGGCGAGCCGAATCTCGCACTCACAATTCCCGGTGGAACGCCCGGTGACGTAGCCACCGCCGCCGTCGCCGTCAACGCCATCCCTGCAATTCTCGCCGCGCCCGCCGGCCTCCGCACCGTCCGCGACCTCCCGCTCGCGTTTTTCCCGCCTCGTCTGCTCGACGCTAGAGCCGAGTAGAAACACTGGCGAGTCTTAGAAAACACAGGGCAGCGGCACACACACTCTACCCGTCACGCTGCTGGAAGCCCAAAAACCGAAATAATGCGAGCGCCGCAGCTACGCGTGAGCCGCCTTTTTCCAGAAACGGGCTACGGCCGCGAAATCCGGGTCTTCGTTCGCGGCGTCGGCGGCTTCTTTCACCTTGCTGAAGGTAGCGTAGGCAGCGGCGCCTGAGGGCAGTGTAACGCCTTGCTCCCGGGCCAGTTCCAGCGCCAGTCGAATGTCTTTGTGCATCAGACGCAGCGGAAAGCTGGCGGGGAACTCGCCTTTCAGCATGAGCGGCGCTTTCACGTCGAGCAGTCCCGACCGGCCCATGCTGGATTGCATGACTTCCAGCAATTTCTCTCCTGGCACGCCCGCCGCCGTCACCAGCGCGAGTGATTCCGCGAACGCGTTCACTTCGAGTGCCAGCAGTAAATTCATGCCCAGCTTGACGGTTTGGCCGGCGCCATTCGGACCGAGAAGGAAAAACTTCTTGCCCATCGCTTCAAGGACAGGTTTAACGCGTTCGAGCACCTCAACCCTTCCGCCAACCATGAAGACGATCTCGCCCTTTTCAGCGCCCCACGTGCCACCGGTCACCGGTGCGTCAAGAAAATCCACCCTGCGCTCGGCGCATGCCCCAGCCACACGGCGCGCAAGATCGGGCGATACAGTGCTCGAATCGATCAGCGTCGTGCCCGCGCGCAAGCCATCGAGCGCGCCAGCCCTTTCTTTGCCGCCCTTTGTGCCCCAGAGGACTTCTTCAAGCGACGGAGGGTCGCTCACGATGGTGATCAGCACGTCCGATTGTGCGGCCGCTTCGCGAGGATCCGCCGCGAGCTTGGCTCCGCCTCGAACCAAATCGTCGGCCTTCGCGCTCGTGCGATTCCAGACCACCAGCGGAAATCCCGCGCGCAGCACATTCCGCGCCATGGGTTTGCCCATCAAGCCTAATCCGATGAATCCTACGGTTGGTTTCATTCCCATTCTCCTTCCGGTCATACCAGCGCGAATTCCACGCGATGCCGCAGCGGGTCGATGCGCTCGGCGCGAACTTGCACGCGGTCGCCCAGCTTGAAAATGCGCCGCGCCGCTGAGGCGCTTCGCGTGCCGCGGTGAGGCTCGGTAATGATCGCGTGATCGCGCTCGCGAAACACACAGCGCTGGCCTGTGGATTCCTCCAGCCGATCGATGCTCACCAAGCCTTCGACGAAAATCTCCGTCAGCTCGACGAAAAATCCGAATTTCTGCACCGATATGATGAGCGCGTCGTATTCCTCTCCCAAACGGCTTTCCATGAATTGCGCCGTCTTCCACTCCATCAGCTCGCGTTCCGCCGCATCGGCGCGCCGTTCCGCTTCCGAGGCTTCGGACGCGATGGCTTGAAGTTCGGTGCGCCGATACGGCCCCAGCATCGGCACGGACACCTCTTTTCCGGGACGCGCATCCGGCACCGTCGCCCGAACGGGCGCCACCGACGGATTGTCAAGCGCCCACTTCAGTGCGCGATGCACGATCAAATCGGGGTAGCGGCGAATCGGCGAAGTGAAATGCGTGTATTCCTTCGCGGCCAGCGCGAAATGCCCAAGCAAATCGGGAGAGTACCGCGCTTGCTTGAGCGAGCGAAGCATTAAATAGGAGAGAATTCGCTCTTCCGGTTTGCTCGCGATCTTCTCGGTGAGCCGCTGATAGTGTTGCGGGCGGACGTTCACTTCTTCCGCCGCCGGCATGGTGACGCTCATCGGCCGCATCCGGCCTCGCCCGCCTCCCGCCTTCACCGGCGCCCGCACGCTGCCATGGCGAACGGCGACGCGGCGCTCGGCCAAATCTTCCACACCGAGCGAGTAACCAAAGGCCTGTGCCAGCTCCTCGAACTCGAGCACTTTTTTCGGGTCCGGCTTTTCGTGAACGCGCTGCAGCGAAGCGATCCCGCGTTTTTCCAGATATTGAGCGACCGCCTCGTTGGCCGCCAGCATGAATTCCTCGATGATCCGATGAGCAATGTTGCGCACGCTGCGATCGATGCTTACCATGCGGCCCGACT